>JBJMLY010000172.1:0-5887 GCA_045805025.1 Cytophagaceae bacterium
AAATTCAGGAGGCCATCAAACTTGGCGTGACCTTGAATATCGATAACCTTCCCTTCCTGGAACGCTTCGGTCAGGTTTACGGAAATTCTTATCCCTGCTGTATCCGGATCAATCCTCATATTGATGCCGGAGGCAATGCCAAGATCATGACCGGCCATAAAGGATCTAAATTCGGGATTTCGGTGGAGCAGCTGGAAGAGCTTTATGCCCTCATTAACAAATATTCCATCCAGGTAGCCGGAGTCCACGTGCATAGCGGATCCGATTTTAAAGATGCGGATGCCTTTGTTAAGGCTGCGGATATCATCTTCGGTATAGCCAGAAATTTTTCCGGACTTCGCTTTCTCGATTTCGGAAGCGGATTTAAGGTAGCTTATAAAGAAGGAGACTATACGACGAACATTAAAGAGCTTGGAGAAAAGATGAAGGCCGTCTTCTCCGCTTTCTGTAAATCTTACGGGAAAGAACTTGAGATCTGGTTCGAGCCTGGTAAGTACCTGGTAAGTGAATGCGGGCACCTGCTTGTAAGCGCCAATGTGGTAAAGCCGACACCGGCAGCGACATTCGTCGGAGTAAATTCAGGCTTAAACCATCTTATTCGTCCGATGATGTATGGAGCTTACCACGGGATGATCAACGTATCGAACCCGAAGGGAGCGGAGAAAGATTACACGGTGGTAGGTTATATATGCGAAACGGATACCTTCGGAACGGACATGAAGCTGAATGAAGTCAGAGAAAAGGATCTTATCGCAATCAAAAATGCCGGAGCCTACGGTTTCAGTATGAGCTCAAATTATAATTCCAGGTTCCGTCCGGCCGAAGTTCTCGTGATCAACGGCGAAGCAAAACTGATTCGCAAGCGAGAAGACATGGAGGATCTTATCCGGAATCAGATCGAAATTGAAATCTGAAATTCATTTTCGTACTGAATTTTAAAATGATTTTCCGGTCGGATTTTTTGTCCGATCCGGATTTTTTTTAAAATTTTTCTGAAAATTCCTTTCCGTACAAAAAAAAATCAAAATATTTTAAAAAATCTTTTCCACATTTTTTGGGGCTAAACCGAAGGTGATTTTAAAATTTTTCCAGAGCACGATGGGTGGAAAAATGTGTTGGTCATTTTTCTTCATGTGTAGATATAAAAAATATGGTATCGCTGTACATCAATGATGACAAGGGATTCAGAGTGACAACAAAAAATAATTTTTCTGCCGATTGAAAAAAAAAATCCGGAGCGGACCCGGACAACTCTGCTGAATCCCTCTGGCAGAGCATGCAGGAGAAACCAAAATCAGACTTTTCCGTTAGAGGAGGTACGTAAAATAATAGTGAGACATTTTGATCTTTAAAAAAAAACTTCTATTATTATATCGCTTTTAATAATTATTTTTTAACTTTATTTAATTACAACTAAACAAAAAGGAGGCCCACAATGGCAAAAGCAAAAGCACCTGCAAAAAAAGCGGCTAAGAAACCAGCTGCTAAGAAGAAACCTGCTGCTAAGAAAAAGAAGTAGTTTCTTAAAAACTTAGAATACCTCTAGGCAAGGTATTTAGAAAGTTAACACGAGGTTTAGGCCTCGTGTTTTTTTTTGCCCTTATGCGAGTGCTATTTATTCTCCAATGCAATCCCTCCGCTTCATCCTCTTTCAAGTTTATTGATTTCTTAACCTGTATGATCCTATAAGGAAAATTTACGCGCACTTTTTTTATAGGCTTTTCACTCCACGTCTGCTGCATCCAGCATAAAGATCCCAAGGGAACAAGCGCAGCTAATTTAAGAGCCATACAACTCATGCTGCCGATGGCGGTGGGTCTATTCCTGATTAAGACTGCTGACCTCTATGCTGTATCCGAAAAATGATATAGAAAGATTTGCTTATCATTTTTCTATATCAGTTATTACTGAAGACGCCTTGAGAAATCTTCCTGCCGCCTTGATGGCAGAAGTGGCTTGTGCGGATTTATCACAGCGCCGGAAGTAATAAGGTGGCGCTGGCCCTGGAGGCAATAATATGCTAACTTAAATTGACCGGGGCATGATTAGATCCAGGTTAAATAACCCACTCAATTTTCTGAGCTTTATTATTATGCTGAGCCGAGTCGAAGGCTTGTCAGGAAATATACGAATGCTTCGACTGCCAGCATCCATATTAAGAGTAGATAGCCTTTACGCATTACCATTTTCTAAGTGAATAAAAACTGATAAACAAAAAAGGCATCCTGCCGGATGCCCCTTTCTCATTTTAGTTTTATATCTGTTAATAGAAATTCGTTCTCTTCTCGTAGCGTGATCCTTTTAATCCATAGAACAGGATAAACAGGTAACACGCTATTAGGACCAGGAAAGATACTTTAGCGGTGGATGGATTAGATGCATCGATATTTCTCAGCAAGATATAAGGTACAACGCTTCCTCCAACAATCGCCATGATGAGCATCGAAGAACCTTCTTCCGCAAATTGACCCAGGCCATCAATACCCATCGCAAAGATACATGGGAACAGCACTGAATTAAACAGACCTACACCAACCAGCATCCAGAGTGCATTGTTCCAGTCGCCTCCCGGTTCTGCCGGCACCATGAATATAAAGCCCAGCACAAGCAGAGATGCCACGGTTGAACATATTGCCATCATCTTTCTCGGACTGATCTTTGTCAGCACAGCCGCACCGATAAATCTTCCAACCATAGCTGCTCCCCAATAACACTTGATCATCGTATCAACCGTTTTTTCATCGTATGAAGATTTAGTAAGGAGGTAATTGAAAATACCTACTTCAGCGCCCACATAGGCAAAAATAGCAATGGCGCCAAGTACCACATGATGAAACTGAAATACATTCTTTCTCGGAGGAACGGTATCCTTAATAAGAGGCTCTATACCTTTTGTCGCCACTTTAGGAAGCTTGGAAAAACCAATGAAGATAGCCAGCAGGCATAAAATCCCCGCAAGTAAAAGATATGGACCCTTTACAATTTCTGCACTGGCAGCTTTGATCGATTCCGGATCCAGAGCACCGCTCTCTGAGGCAACCAGTTTAGTACCAAAATAAGATGCTATAACCGTTCCCAGGGAGTTGAAGGCCCCTACCAGGGTAAGTCGGCTGGCACCCCTTCCTCTCATACCAATCATTACTACATAAGGATTGGCACAAACCTGGAGAATTGTAATTCCGGAGGCCAGAATAAAAAGAGCCGTTACTGTAAGCGGATAGGAAATTTTAGACGCAGCCAGATAAAATGTAAGACAGCCGACTGCTGCAATAAGCAAGCCTGATATAATTCCATTCTTAAATCCGATCCTGTCGATGAGGACTCCGGCTGGAAATGCCACCACAAAATAGGTGGCAAAGAAAATCACAGAAAGCAGTATGGCTTTATTATACGTAAGCTCAAAAGCGTTTTTTAATTCGTTTTCGATCAGAATTCCGCTAAACACGGTAATCAGTCCCCACATAAAAAATAAGGTGGATAGCACAGCCAGAGCCTGCGTGGTTTGATTATTATCTTTTGAATTATCAAAAGTCGTCATAAAAGTTTTTATTTATGGGTGAATTAGATTACTTGTTCTATGTTTTCCGTATTTATTATACGAATCACAATTAATCCAAGTTTAATATTATTTTTTTATATTTTAAAGAGATTTAAACCAAATAGCATTAAATATTTCTGATGATCCTGTATAATGTAACGATGAATATAGAGCCAGACGTGCATGAAGAATGGCTTATGTGGATGAAGGAGGCTTATATTCCTCATCTTCTGAGTTCAGGGCTGGTTCTTGAAAACCGGGTAATGAGGTTGTTGTACGAGGTAGAAAATGCGGGCATTACCTATGCATTTCAATATTATCTTAATAATGTAGACGATTGTCAAAGGCTGGAAATGGAATTCATCAACCCCATGCAAAAAGAGCTTACCCGCCGGTTTCCCAATAAGTTTGTGGAATTTGCCACCCTACTGGAAGTTATTAAATAGTGTCGAATCCCGTATATGGCACCAGAACTGAAGGTATTTTAATTCCTTTATCGGTCTGATTGTTTTCAAGAAGAGAGGCTACAATTCTCGGCAAAGCCAAGGCGCTGCCATTCAGCGTATGAAGAAGCTGGGTTTTACCTTCTGTCTTATACCTCAATTTTAAGCGGTTCGCCTGAAAAGATTCGAAATTGCTGACAGAGCTTACTTCAAGCCAGCGCTTCTGAGCACCTGAATATACTTCAAAGTCATAGGTCAGGGCCGATGTAAAGCTCATATCCCCTCCGCACAACTGCAGAATGCGGAACGGAAGCTCCAGTTTTACGAGCAGGGTTTTCACGTGTTCCACCATCTGGTCAAGGACATGATATGATTTTTCCGGAACACTTATCTGTACAATTTCCACCTTATCGAACTGATGAAGCCTGTTCAGCCCCCGCACATGTGCGCCCCATGAGCCTGCTTCCCGGCGGAAGCAGGGAGTATAACCCACATTCTTTATAGGCAGATCGCCTTCTTTGACAATCACATCCCGGTATATATTCGTAATAGGAACTTCTGCTGTGGGTATCAGATACAGATTATCTTCCTGAGCATAATACATCTGACCATCTTTGTCGGGCAGCTGCCCGGTGCCGAAGCCTGATTCCGCATTGATCAGAATAGGAGGCTGTATCTCCATATAACCAGCTTTGATGGCTTCATCCAGGAAAAAATTGATCAGCGCTCTTTGCAGCCTGGCCCCTTTACCTTTATAAACAGGAAATCCCGCTCCGGTAATTTTATTGCCCAGCTCAAAATCAATGATATCATATTTGGTAATCAGGTCCCAGTGAGGTAAGACTTTCTCACTCAGCACCGGCATTTTGCCCGATTCGAAAACCACTTTATTGTCTTCCGGTGTTTTTCCTTCAGGAACAGATGCGTGAGGAAGATTTGGCAAGCGGACCAATATAGCACTCAGCTCTTCTTCCACCGTTTTCAGGGCAGCCTCCAGTTCTTTTGCCGTATTGCTCAGTTCCGTGTTTTCCTCTTTCATCTTTTCCGCCTCCTCTTTCTTTCCGGCTTTCATAAGATTTCCGATTTCCTTTGCCTTCAGGTTCTTTGCTGCCAGCGCTTCGTCGAGTTCCTTCTGGGTGCTTCTTCTTTTCTGATCTTTATCCAGCACCTGTTCCACAAGGGCTGCAGCGTCCTTAACATGTTTTTTGGTTAAACCCTGAATCACCAGCTGATGATTATCTCTAATATATTGCGTCTGTAACATATTCTTTTTTAAAAATAGAGATCAAAAATAATTGAATTTTTCAATTTAAAGGAACAAACCTTTCGAAGCGTAGGCTGTTAGAGCAATAAAAGATTTAAAAGGCATGGCTTGACTATTATCGATTGTTAGTCTATTATTGTAGTACCAAACAGCATTTGAACTTATTTTCTGAACAAGTTCATCTCTTTTTTGTTAAGAATAATCTGAATAATAAATCAATTTAAATCTTTATTGGGGCTTTCGCCCGGTTTATAAATAATCACTATTATTAGCGTATGTACAATATTGAAGAATTAGATGTAAAGCTATTATCTGAACTTAAAGATATAGCCGAACAACTGGGAATCAGTAATTCAAAAAAGCTGCAGAAAAAAGAGCTGATCTACAAAATCCTCGATCAGCAGGCCATCACTCCTATCAACCAACTTCCGGAAAAAAAACAGACCATGAGTACAGAGAAAACAGAGGACGCCTCTTTCAAAGAGCAGAAAAACGTTCCTAATAAAAGGCCGCGCAAAAGAGAAAATGTAAAGGAAACAGAGGTAACTTCTGAAGATATTGTGAATGAACCCGCATCTGATTATACGATTGAGCCTTTTTCTTCTAAAAATGAAGAGAGTTCTTTCAGCATTCCTCCGCTTG
>JBJMLY010000173.1:0-3122 GCA_045805025.1 Cytophagaceae bacterium
AAAACCCAGGAAAAAGAAGGTAAAAGCCATCAGGAAATACCAGGCGGGTCGGAAACCTTGTCTGAATATCCGGATACCCGTAATATAGATGAGCAGGAAGGGGATTCCTGCCGCCGGAATCAGAAAAACGGAATAATCCCAGGAAAAGGTCTGTATAAATACTAACAAGCCCAGCACGGCGACGATCATGATATCGATGATCTTATTGGTTAGCGGCGCGTGGAACCGGATGTTGAGAAACCACTTGGAGTAAAAAAGCGTCCACAATACCATTCCAAAAAGCGAACAGGTCAGAATATTTTCATTCCACCGGGGCAGATCAGGCCAGAGATACTGGAAACCCGTACCATCATGGCACATGGACGAAAGACCTACGCAAATGACGTAAAATACATAGAATAGATATTGCCTCTCCCTCATATTCATATACAGGATCAGATTATATATTCCCATGAGCAGAACGAAACCGTAGAATAAACCCAGGAGATAATATTCAGTAACTGAATAGGCAATAAAGCTTTCGTATGATTTCAGTTCGGCGGCAAACACATTGGATATCCCAGGTTCCACACGCACATAACATACCATGGCCTTTGGAGAATAGGGGATAGCAAATTCGAAATTCTTATGCCGTATAGGGCGGAACAAAAAATTATAGGCAGAGCCCGCCTGGTGATGCTGATAGGTTCCATCCCCATTGGGAATGTAGAGGTCTACCTTTTCCACATTGAAATCCAAAAACTCGATCAGCCAATGCTTGTGTGCCTCGCTTCGGTTTTCGATCGTAAAACGTATCCAGTAGGCCGCATTATTACCTCGCTCAAAAATGTATTTACGGTCCTTATTTATCCATTTGTCCGGAATTTTGCGAAAATGTCCGGGCAATTTCACAACATCAGCAAAATTTAATCGCTTTTCATAATCAACAAGAATGTCTATTTTATCTTCCTTAAGAATAAAGAACTTATCTTGGGTGTTGTCAACGACCAATGGAGAATTCGCCAAAGATAGTAAAGAGCTTCCCAAAAACAGGAGTGAGAACAGATGAAGCTTTTTGAACATAGCAAGGTTTGGTATTTATCCGCAATTTACTGAATTTAGTTGTTTTTAAGACTTTTAGAAGCACTTTTTGCGGATAAATAAAGACTCAATTGCTTTCGAGTAATGAAAAAACGCTAAATTATCCTCAACTATTAATCGCACTGAAAGCACTTATACTTGTCGCCGGCATTGATAAAAGCCGCTCTGGTGACTAAGGCCCGAAGCTGTGTTCAATGAAACGTATTATATCACCTGGAGCTCTTCGAAAGCACCATCAGTTCGGATTATGAAAAGCATTTTCATAAAATACCCGAGATGAGTGATTATATGATCAGTGGTGGTGGAGGAACATGTTAGCACATTGCTAATAATCAATAACTTGTGAATAACAATAACTTTTACTAAGTTCTGAAAGTTGAATAAAAAGAGAAAGAATTGAGGGGAGGAACTATGAAATATATAATCGCGTGTTTTTTATCTGTAGGGCTTGCATCTGCGGGGATGGCTCAGGGATACTCAGAAGAAAATACATCCGCTTCGGCGAAAGAAAAACCTGCCAGAAGCGAATACCCAAGTGTGGATATTAATAAAAACGATCATCTGGCACCTGATCAGAGTGCGGGGAAAGATATGGATGATTTTTTTCTGCTGAATGCCGAGGTAAAACCCGAGCCGGTGGATGAACTGGTAAATGGATCACTTGACGACCATCTTTCATTCAACGAGACTAGAGAAATAAGCTCAACTGCCTTTGGCAGATCCTGTTCGATGAAATGGCAGGAAGGGGGAGCGCAGGCTAATCCGGAAGGAGCACGGGAATTCAAGATGAAGGGGAAAAACTTTAAAGCCGAACGAAAAGCCAGCGGAGAAGAGCGGGTGAAATTCCACGACAGAAATGAATACCTGACGTATCACCAAAAGAAAAACGGTAAATCGCATTACCGGTATTTATATAAGGACAAAGAGTCTTTGCTTCTGGTAGAGAAGAAAAAGAACAAAGAAGGAGTTGTCGTTCTTAAATCCGAAAATCTGGAAAATAATATTCCAGGATTGTTGATGAAACAAGGTAATCTGGCAGTCGAAAATGAAATACATTCCTGCATGAGATAGACGGAGAGTTAATTAAGAGTGAAGAGCCGCGATATTCGTGGCTCTTCACTTTTAAAGGCTTATATTAAGAATTACCAAGAATATTTCTATTAATTACACGTATAGTTCTATATTGAAGTTGACATATTAAAAAAATACAATTTATTCATCTGCACTTTTTATTAGGATAAAGTACCTTTACATTCATAATCAGGAAGAAAAATGAAAAAATGCATCGCTCTTTTAACTCTTACCATTGCTTTAGTTTCTTGGACTAATTCAAATGATTGTCGCATATTTAGTTTTGGAGTAAGTCCCGAAACTGTGATGAGCAGAGAAACCGCCATCTTCATGAAGAAGGAAGAAGTTTCTCACAACCTGGTCGGACTTACTTTTGTTGAGCATACCAGCAATGCTAATTTTCTTCATACCTATACATTTCATAATGGAAAACTAAATGGACTGAAGAGCAAAAAGCTTTCTACCATCGGTGATAATTCATACGTGAACGCATTGAGCGATTTCAGAGAAGCCTTTGCAAGATACAATTCTAATTGCAGCGTAAAGATCAAAGAAAAGACTGATAGCCAGTCCGGCTTAAAAAGCTTTGCTCTGGAAATGAAGACTAAGAAGATTTTCGTAAATATGGTACATGAGAATTCAGAATATTTTCTGGTAGAGAGCGTTCTACAGAAGTAATCACTGATTCTCAATAGCCGTTCTTTCTGCCGTATTCGGCAATCCTTTTCATTGCTTTTTTATCAAAGATCTGCACAAAGGTAAATCCTGACTTATCAGCAGCACCTAGTTTTCTGAAAGAAGTATTCAGATATATCCTGTCTCCCTGGATCGAAAAATCCGCTTCCACAATTTTTTCATTATAATCGGTTTTTTTTTCGATGCAATCCTCTGCATTATAAAATGACGCGTACTGAAACATCGTCGCTATTCCCTGAAACTCCATCTCAATCATAACGAGCGAATCCCGAAAA
>JBJMLY010000174.1:0-5351 GCA_045805025.1 Cytophagaceae bacterium
AACCCCTAGACGAACGGGCCTTTTCTCAATTAAGAGGTTGCAAAGGTAATTTGTACGAATGTAAAAAGCAACCCTATTTTAAAAAAAACCTCATTTTCTTTGCCTTTTTAGGGGAACTATGCCCTTGATTTTAGGCTTTACTTATCGTATGTTTGTTACTTATTTTTTTATAAAATCTAAATTTTAAACGATATGGCTAAAATTAAAGTGGGTATTAACGGATTCGGCAGAATCGGGCGACTGGTCTTCCGCGCTGCAATGGACCGTTCTGATATCGAAATCGTAGGTATCAACGACCTCATCGATGTGGATTACATGGCTTACATGCTTAAATACGACTCTACACACGGTAAATTCACCAAGAAAGTAGAAGCAAAGGATGGCAAACTCATCGTAGACGGACACGCGATCCGCGTAACCGCTGAAAAAGACCCTGCTAACCTGAAATGGAATGAAGTAGGCGCTGACTATGTCGTAGAATCAACCGGACTTTTCCTGACCAAAGATACCGCCGACAAGCACATCAAAGCCGGCGCTAAAAAAGTGATCATGTCTGCTCCCGCCAAGGACGATACTCCTACCTTCGTCATGGGCGTAAACAACAAGACTTATACGAAAGACATGAACGTGGTTTCCAACGCTTCATGTACCACCAACTGCCTGGCTCCGATCGCTAAGGTACTTAATGATAAATTCGGCATCATCGAAGGCTTGATGACAACCGTACACGCAGCAACTGCTACTCAGAAAACCGTCGATGGCCCTTCTGCCAAAGACTGGAGAGGCGGACGCGGCGCTTATCAGAATATCATCCCTTCTTCTACAGGCGCTGCCAAGGCCGTTGGTCTTGTAATCCCTGCCCTGAAAGGAAAGCTGACCGGTATGTCATTCCGCGTACCTACGCCTGACGTTTCCGTGGTTGACTTGGTCGTAAGACTGGACAAAGCAGCCAACTACGAGAGCATCAAGAAAGCGATGAAAGAAGCTTCTGAAGGCGATATGAAAGGCATCCTTGGATATACCGAAGACGAAGTGGTTTCCAACGACTTCGTAGGCGATGCAAGAACATCCATCTTCGACGCCAAAGCAGGTATCTCCCTGAATGATAACTTTGTGAAAGTAGTATCATGGTACGACAACGAGTGGGGCTATTCCAACAAAGTAGTCGACCTGATCAGCTACATGGACACGGTTAAGTAAGTATGATTGGTGATTGGTGATTAGCGAATAATCACCTTTGAAATATAAAAGCTTCCTTCGAAACGAGGGGAGCTTTTTTTTATAAGCATGATTAATTGATGAATCGGATGCGTTTTTACAATTCAAAACTTAACATTCAAAACTCAAAACTAATTAAAGTCGCTCTCCTGGTAAGGTTCGTCGGCGGTGCTTAAGGATTCTTCTTCTTTCTTGTAGCTTCTGACGATGGCGTCGAGCCTGGCTTTTTGTTTGAGGTGATGCCTGAAATGCATTTCCACCAGGGTATACCACTCAAGCGCCGTCAGCATTCCCAGGGAAGGATGTGAAACTTTATACGTCAGCGTACCGGCCGCATCGATGTCCTTCGCATAGCTCTGCATGCTCTTGATAAAACGGTAAAGCTCGTCTTTCACCTTCACCGGACTTTCAGGCTGCCCTGGCGTATATACACTGGAGGGCACCCCTTTGATGCGCATGCTTGGAAAGCTTTTCAGGAAGAAAAGCATCCGGCCTTTGAATTTTTTATCGCCCTTTTCGGAGCCTCCTGTTTTCTTCAGGCAATTCTCGATCTGTTTGAAATGGTAGGCGTAGGTGCCGTTAATAAGATGGTCGTACAGCTGGCCTATGGACCAGTCTTTTTCATTGGGTTTATACCTGAACTGGTTCTTGCCGTAGAAATCCAGCTCCTTCAGATAATACTTAGCCGTCTCGAGGAACTTCTTGTAAATTTTGTCCGCCTGCATTCTTTTTAATGAAATCGTGAGACCTTAAAATTAACAAAAAAATATCTCTGTTAGGACGAAAATCGCAACAGAGATATTTTTTTTACCATGGTTTATTGTTAATAAATGTAATAGGTCGTTCCCTGGTAATCCATCAGGCTTGTCGATTCTTCCAGCACTTCTTTGTCGACGTTCAGGGTGAAGAAATTGTCATTCTCCCTCATTTCCATCGCCTCAAAAGGAACTGCAATCAGCTTTTCGCCCACTCCAAGAAACCCACCGAATGAAAGCACTCCAAATTCGATCTTGCCGGTATAAGCATCTATTAAAAGATCACTCAGTTCGCCAAGCTCCACACCTTCATAATTCATCACCTTATCTCCTATAATCGACCGGGTGTTTAACTTATTCACTGTTCCCATAATCTCCCCACGTTTTCATCTATCTATTAAAATAACAGGTGGAAAATGGAATTGTTACCGAAAATCAGGGATTTATTAAATTATTAAAATGCGAATTTTGGAACTCAAAATTCAAAACTTAAAACTCAAATTTCAACGTTAACTCCTAAGCTAAAAAGCGCGAAATCATACTTCACGGGGTCTTTGGGGTCGAAGGCTTTGAGGTTTTCCGTAAGTTCTACCGCCGTCTGCCAGTCAGTCTGCTTGCGGCTGATGAGGCCGAGCTTGCGGGCTACTCTGTCCACATGCACATCGCAGGGACATACCAGCTGTGATGGCTTTATCTTTTTCCAGATCCCGAAGTCAACACCTTTACCGTCATTTCTCACCATCCATCGCAGGAACATATTGAGCCTCTTGCAGGCAGAATTCCTGGCAGGCGTGGAAATGTGCTTTTTCGTTCGCTCCGGAAAATCTTCCAGGCTGAAGAAAAGCTCATGGAAATTTACGAGGCCCTGCTCTATGTTGGCGGACTTTGAATCAAGTCCTTTTCTGAAGGCATCTTCCAGCGAATTATTTTTTGAATAATAGCTCCGGAAGAATTCAATAAAATAGAGGGTATCCGTCGCGTTGAAGGTACGGTGTTTGAACTTCAGCAAAGACTTCAGGTCCTTGTCCGAATGGTTCATCACAAAATCATAGGGCGCCTGATCCATCAGGGCGATCAGCTCTTTGCATTTATTAATGATGGTAACGCGTTGCCCCCAGGCCAGCACGGCCGCCCATAACCCCATGATCTCGATATCCTGCTTCTTTGTAAAAAGATGGGGTATGCTGATGGGATCGTCCTTAATGAAAGAAGGCTGATTGTAGTAATCAGCCTTCTCCTCTAAAAATGATTTAATATCCATATTAAGGAATGTAGGAAATCTCGACCTTCATCTTCTTGTCGCCTGTCAGCCTCTGGAAAGCTTTCTGAGAAATCTGTATGATCACGTTTGAATCGGCTGCCACGTTCAGCGGCCCGATTACCTTAACAAATATCTTCTGGTTGGTGGTCTGGTTCAGCACCTCAATGATCGTTCCTACAGCCGCTGTTTTATGCAGGGCCAGGTATTTAGGTGTTGTGGAGTTGTCTTCCATCATTTCAGCCACGCCTGTTTCTGTAATCTTGGTATATCCTCCTTCGGTGCTGGTGTTGGAGGATGTTTTGATCTGCGAAAGATCTTCCTGCTTTTTGGAAGCCACTGCATTCGTGTTGTTGTTCTCCACATCCCTGATCACATTGTTCGCGGTATTGTCTTTTTTCACCTTCACTTCATTGTCGGAAGCAGTGCTGGTATTATCGGTTTTAGTTACCACCGTGGTCTGCTCGGCTTGCTTGCCGGGAATGTTCAGCACCTGTCCAAGCTTCAGTCCCGCTTCAGAGCCCGGGTTTGCTTTCTTAAGGTCATCTACGGAAACTCCATACTTTTTGGAGATGGAGAACAGCGTTTCCTTGGCGGCTACTTTATGCGTCTTCGGATTGGCAGCGGTGTTAGCCGTTGTCTGCGTATTCTGAACCACTTTCACCTGCGTGGTTTCGGTAGTTTTGGCAGCCGTCGCTTTGGATGGCACTTTGACGATCTGACCGATCTTCAGTCCTGCAGCGGCGGTCGGATTATATTTTTTGATATCATCCACGGTGGCGCCATATTTTTTCGAAATGGAAAAAAGCGTTTCCTTCGGATCCACTTTGTGGAGTATGAACAGCTTACCATCTTTCTTTTCAACACCTGTAGAATCAGTGATCCTGCAAGGGCCTGCGATCACGCTGACCGAAGCCGAAAAGAACATAATAAACAGCAGCAGATTATTCATTGTCTTGTTCATGATAATTTTAAGAATATAAGCTCCTTCTTTTCTTTCACAAATAGTAACGTCTGTTCAAACATAAAGAATGTATCAAATCCTATGCCCTTTATGCGGGAGGCCATACATTCCCTGAAGGCTATCCGGCCTTCCTCATCCACCACGATAACGTAATTCGTGAGGCCTTCCGTGCTATAAAGATAAAAAGAAATAATTACTTGTTCGCCATTTTCAAGGTAATCTGCGGCTACAACGGCTTCTTCTCCGGTAATTTCTTTGATAAAGGAGGTGATTTTGGAGAAATAGGGATGCTCGGCAGAGAAATGATATGGGTTGCGGATCTTCCCTTCTTCCTCTTCCTTTTTACCGGCCGCTATCCTGAAAACATCTTTAAGGGTGTACTCTCCTCTTACTTTGCCTGTAGCGGGATCCAGACTTATATACTTTCTGGAATCTTCATTTCCTTCCGTCACGATCAGGCTGTCGTCGCCGGCATGGTAAAATGTTCTGGCGCTGTCCTTCCAGAGAAGCTTGCCGCTGCGGCTGTCCAGAACGAATATTCCTTCATGCTCCGGATTCTGAGGATCTTTATAGGTATGCAGGTAAACCCTGCCTTCGAAGGCCGTATCCATGCCAAGCCACCAGGTCTCTTCGGGCTTCACTCCCTGCCAGAGCAGCTGATTCGTCTTCAGATCGATGGCCGCAAAATCCACCTGATGCTCTTCGTGGCTTCTCAGTTCCAGTACCAGCACATCTCTCTGGCTGTCTGCCGAGATCTTCCAGATCAGTCCGCCGAAAGGGAAAGAAAGCATTGAATTATTTTGTGCCGGCATCGATTATTCGTAATTTATATGCAAAATTAATCTTTTATCAGGCTTTACAAACTCTCTATGGGCAGGATCAGGACACTTATCATCACAGCCGCAATGCTCCTCGGACTGTTATCATTTTATAGCGAGATGCAGGGACAACAACCCGGAGCGGCCAAAAAAGTTTTCGTCATGGAGATAAGGGATGAGATCGACCCGGTGATGAGCCGCTACGTGTCCAAAGCCCTCCATGAAGCGGAAAGACAAAAGGCGGATCTGATCGTGGTGGATATGAATACGTATGGAGGAGCCCTGAACGATGCGGACACCATCCGTAAGAGATTCCTGGAGCTCAAAAAACCCATTTA
>JBJMLY010000175.1:0-17294 GCA_045805025.1 Cytophagaceae bacterium
CCCTGAATGATGTCTTTGGAAGGATTTCTCACATCCGATGAACATTTAACTATCCGGAATCATCGACTCTGAAAAAATATCAATGAGTATTTAGGTTTAGCATGGTTAATGTATTGATATATAAGTATTTATGTTTATTTATGCTTGAAAAAATATTAAAAAATTGCTGTAAAAACGGGCAATTTCCGCAAAGGTCTCCGATAGGATGAAAATACGCTTGAAAATTATAGAAGGTTTTAGGTTTTAAAATGAATTATATCTTTGAATTTCAATAAATTATATAATTATGCCTCTTAAAAAATATGGATCATCAGTACTCAGATTAAGGAGTTGATAATAGGATTTTTTCACTAGTGTTTTCTTGGAAAAGTGTTATAAAATATTTTATAAAGAATAAAAAAGGCCTAAAAAGCGCAACTTTTTTGCACAAAAGGCGAATAATCTCTCAGTTTAGACTACTCCGACTTACAACGCGCTCATAAATTACTTTTAAGTTACCTCAGGTATTAATGTGGCAACTATTATGAGCATAAAAAGCACCAGTAAAACTTATAGAATTGAATAGAGAACTATGAAGAATTTTTACCAACTGAACCGTCATTTTTTTGAAAAAGCGGTGTGCCGGAATAAAAACAGATTTTCCGTGGATCTTTCAATGACCGTAATTATAACCCTGGCGATGATGGTTATCAGTGCAGGCGGTTATGCCCAAACTGTTAGCGGAGGCTGGGATGCAGCTGGCGTTACCGGCGGAGCAACGGGATATACCAATTACGGCAGCGGGGTTATTCAGATGCTGAATACAACCAATACAGGATGTTCAGGTGCCGCAGTACATGAAACTTCCAGCACCTATGATCCCACAGGAGGTACTAACTTCAGTAAATGTTACAAATTGTTTTTTGGTTGTCCGGGTAGCGACAACATCGGCAGCGACGCCAATGGAGACGGTATGGCATTTTCTTTTTCTAAATGCGCTTACAACATAAATAACGGAAGTGCTTGCGGCGGAGGTTTGGGATACATGGGCTCATGCCCACAGATGATCACCATTGAATTCGATACCTGGAGCAGCCAGTGTAATGCAAACTTCGACTGTAATTATGGGGGAGTAGGCGGAGGTTTGCCTGCAGGAAGCAATCATGATGAAATATCCGTTCACAAAGATGGGAATGCGAGTGATGTAGGTACTCTCTTTTCGACCGATGCAGGAGATCTGGAAGATGGTCTGGAACATGACGTTTGTATCACCTATACTGCTGCCACCCATATTTTATCGGTTACCATAGATGGAGTTAGTAAACTAAGCTACGACCTTGGCCCAACTTATAACCTGCAGACCTATTTCGGAGCAGGCGGACTTAATCAGACCTGGTCTTCGGGTAAATTCGGTGCTACGAATCCGGCGACAGTCAGCGATGGTGCGGGTATCGCTGCCACCATAGGAGCACCTCTTTGTCCGGCAGCCGCTTTTATCACATCGCCGGGTGGAGGAACAGCAATCGATCCGTGTAACGGTCCGGTTACCATTACGGCTTCCGCTACCACACCGGCAGGTAATACCATAAGCTCAATGGATATTCTTGTAGATGGAGTAGTTATTGCCAACGATGCTTCAGCTCCTTATTCCACTACATGGACACCCGTAGCGGGCAGTCACTCGCTTACTGCCATTGCACACTATACACCATCGTCCACTACCGCCACTTCTGCTGTTACAAGTATAACGGTCGGTGCTCTTAACAGTACAACAAGTGCTCCTGTCATTGACGGAACAATCGATGCATCCTGGAGCAGTTATACTCCTTTTACATTGGCGCAGGGATTTAATAGCGCTCCCGATCTTGCTGCTAATTATAAGATACGCTATGATGCCACTAATCTATATTTACTGGTAGACGTGACGGACGAGAATGTGCAGAACGATGGCGGAAATAACTGGGATAACGACGGCGTCGAAGTTTTTATCGACTATGGAAATGATAAATCGGGCGGTTACGGAGCAAACGATTATCAGTTCGGTTTTGTGGTAAGCAATGCTACCGTCAATGAATATAAACATAGCGCCACCGGTGGGGTGACCTTTTCCCAGGGTGCTAAAGCAGGAGGTTACATTATGGAAATAAAATTCCCATGGGCTACCATAGGAGGAAGCGCTCCGGCTCCTGGCAGTTATCTTGGATTTGATGTGGGCATTAACGACGACGATAATAACGGCGGGAGAGATAATCAGTTAACCTGGCACGACGGAAGCTTTGGCGAATTTAATAACACAGCCCTGTTCGGTACATTGCCCGTCTCTAGCTGCAATCCGATGCCTGTGACCCTGATTACATTCACCGGCGACTATGAAAATGGAAACGTAGTGTTGAGTTGGGCTACTGCCACCGAGATCAACAACAGTAAGTTCATTATTGAACGCTCGGGAGATCTGTCGGCCTGGAATGCAATCGGCGAAAAAACCGGCGCCGGCAATACGACTTCCATAGTTCATTACAGCTTTGCCGATGATGAGCCTCTTGAGGGTATAGCCTACTACCGTCTGAAGCAGGTGGATGTTAACGGAAACTTTGTGTACAGCAATATTATTGCCGTGGGCATTGAACCGCAATCAGTAAGTATTATGCCGAATCCTTTTGACGATGTGCTGAACATCCGAAGCAACATTAAAGGAAACATCGATATTTTCATTTATGATTTATTGGGCAGGTTGCTTTACTACACCTGCCGTGAAGCTGATCATGGAACGCTGAGTATTCAGCCGGATCTGGCTTCGGGAGCTTACGTGATTACCTTGCGGGCAGGATCATTTATAGAACAGCAGAAGCTGATCAGAAAATAGAAACATTTTCATTCAACTTTAAAAGGGTTATGTGTATTTACAATACACGTAACCCTTTTTTAATTCATCCATGATGTTGTCTCTGGTGCAGGATTTTATACCATCCACAACGTCATTCATCAGGTGAACCGTAAAAATGACAATGATGTGATTATGGTCCAACCCGAATTGCCCGCAGACGCTTACCTGACGCTTACCTGATCACTACAGACAGAATCTGTTATCGCGCAGCAGAAACTTATCAGAAAATAAGAACCTTTATGATAAATCCCCGGCTTAAACCATGGATTTTATCTCTTTTAACTTAATCTCTGCGTAAAAAACAAACCCTTGAATTCCCTTTCCCTTTTGCCCCGGGAATTGCATTTCATTGTGAATTCCTTGCTTCTAAGAAGATACAAAACAAAAACTGAGTAAGATAAAGAGCAAATAAACAGGCATATTTCGCTAATATTTTGGAATGGCAATTCTTAATGCTTCCATCTGGAAGCTAGCCTCTTATCTATATTTCCGGTTGGGTTTTATTGATATTTTAAATTGACAAATAGTCTTTGATGGGATATTGTGGTTGTTTTGATAGCATTAAAAGATTAAAAAGTTGAACTATTTAATTGGTAAGGTAAAAAAGTAGTAAAATAATTAAAAGATCAATAAGAAAAATACAAAACTCTCAATTCAATAGTACCAAATGCCAAATAACTCTCTCAAAATGATGAAAGTATACGCTCAAACAAGAAAATTTGGACCGGTGTGGATTTCGAAAATTATCCTTACACCAGCTATTATGTTATTTCTGACTCTGAGCACTTTGTGTGCACAGGTAAGCGGTACCTGGGATTCTAACAGTAATACCGGTGCCGGGTATACGAATTGGGGCAGCGGTGTAATTACATTGACGGATACTACGACGAATTCCGGCTCCTGTCAGGGAGCAGCCATTCATGAAACCTCTACTACGTATAATCCTAATCCCGTTCCGGGAACTCCTTTCAGTCAATGCTACCGGGTATTTTTTGGCTGTCCGGGCAGCGATCAGATCGGTACGGCAGGCAATCCTTATACAGACCTGAACGGCGATGGAATGGCTTTTTCATTCTGGAAGAACGGTGCCACATTTAATGAAAGCAATGGTCTGGCCTGCGGCGGGGGATTGGGATATCACAGCGCAGCTTCCGATGGTAAAATGATCACCATTGAATTTGATACTTACAGCAGTATAGGCACCAACGGTATAGATGGCAGTTACGGCGGAGGCGGGCCGGGATCGGGAATTAACGATGAGATCTCTGTCCATTTCGACGGTAATTCTGGCGATGCAGGTATGGTGCCTGGGGGTACCGTAAATGCCGGAAATCTGGAAGACGGCAATGGCCATGACGTTTGTATTTCCTACACACCAGGCACGCATATCCTGGTTGTAAAATTAGATGGAGCTACTAAATTATCGTTGGATCTTGGTCCGACGTATAACCTGGAAACATATTTCGGAAATGTTCCCCTCAATCAAACATGGTCGGCGGGTAAATACGGCGCTAATAATTTTCAGACCATTGGTCCGGCCGGTGCTAACCTTACCGCTGCGGTAGGACACCCATTTTGCACAACGCTGCCTGTAAAGATTATGACGTTTACAGGGCAGGCAGAAAATGACGAGGTTCTTCTGAACTGGACTACTGCCAGTGAAACAAATAATAAAAAATTTATCATCGAACGCTCCGTGAACCTCTCAGACTGGCAAACGATCGGAGAGATGGAAGGTGCAGGTAATTCTACAGCCATACGGGAATATACCTTTACAGACAATAGTCCTGTTGCTGGAACAGTTTATTACAGACTTTGCCAGGTGAATACCGATGGTGCTTTTGAATACAGCAGAATTATTTCGGTCGAAACCAATAAAAATTCGCTCAGCATTACTCCTAATCCATTCGAAGATATTTTTATTATAAAAAGTACCACAAAGGGCGATATGGATATTTCAATTCACGATGTTTTAGGCCGGTTAGTATACAGTGCCAGTAAGGAAAGTGAAAATGGTGCCATATCCATACAGCCCGAACTGCCAGGAGGGGCATATATGCTCACGATCCGGACAAAGACTTCAGTAGAGCAGAGAAAGCTGATTAAGCGGTAAAATACCCAATGGTTTTTTGATGATGGAAAGTCAGAATAAAGCTATTTATAATAAAAAATGTAATTATATAAAGAAATCATAGGGCTATTTAAAGCAAACTTAACCCCAGTAGAAGCGTATACCAATAGTTCGCAGAATTGTTTAAATGAAAAGAAATAAAGTTATATATCTGTTCGTCTCCTGCCTTCTGGCCTGTGTCAATAACCTGACCGCCCAGAGAGGTTATTTTAATGCTCCCTATGTTCGGTACGAAGCAGACCTTGGCACTTTGTCGAATGCGACCATTACAGCGAAATCATATAAGCAAAGCAATCTGCAGAGCGAGGCCTCTGATCAGGTATGTGTGAATATGTCTGCTTCCGGAGCTTCTGTAAGCTGGACCCTTTCTGCCGCCGCCGATGGTCTGTTGGTTCGGTATAGCATACCTGATGGGCAATCAGGTATTCTTGATGTCTATGCCGATAATATCCTGATCGATAGTCTTAAACTCAGTACCTATTATTCATGGGAAAATCTGGGCTTCACGAATGCAAATCCCAAAATGCGATTTGATGAAGTGCGTTTAAAACTTGCTTCTTCGATCCCCGCAGGGGGAACTCTGCAGCTGGTGAACAGAACGGGAAACATCTCTCTTGACTTCGCCGAGCTGGAGCCTATCCCGTCCGCAGTTTCCGCTTCTGCAGGCGATTTTGTTTATACCGGCAATGGCAGCGACCTGCAGACTATTATTAACGGACATGGCGGTGACACGATTTATCTCCCGGCCGGCGTATACAATGTAAACCGCGAACTCTATTTCGGGGTCGATAACACCGTTCTGAAAGGAGCAGGTATGTGGTATACCGAGATCCATTTTACAAATATAAACGGCGGACAAGGCGGACTAAGGGCCAATGCTAATGACATCAGCTATTCAGGGCTGTATTTAAGTACCGTCAGAAATTCAAGATCCAATTCGTATAAAGCCATCAATGGTGTATATACAGGTGGGTCATTAATCACGGAAGTGTGGGCTGAGCATTTTGAATGCGGAGCCTGGATCGGCCAATACAATAATGGGGGACCTGCCTATGCAGATGGATTTACTATGTCTGCGTGCCGGTTCAGAAACAATTTTGCCGATGGAATTAATCTCTGCAAGGGCACAAGCAATGCGATCGTGGAATATTGCAGCTTCCGGAATAATGGCGATGACGATATGGCCATATGGTCGGCCAATGGATTCGAATGCAGGAATAATACTTTCCGGTACAATACCTCTGAAAATTGCTGGAGAGCCTCGGGCTGCGCCATCTATGGGGGATATAATAACCAGGCCCATCATCTCCTCATTAAAGACAATGTGGAAGTGGGAATACGGGTGAACAATTCCTATAGCGGAGTGGGCTTTAACGATAACGGAATGCATGTGTTTTCAGACATCACCTTGCAAGGCTGTGGAACCTTTAATGATTTATGGAACAGTGCTGTGGGAGCGATTGATCTGGTTTGTGATAACATAGCCGGCACCCGGGTTCAGAATGTAAAATTTTCCAATATCGATATCATCGACTCGAAGAACGACGCAATCTATTTTTATAAAAAGAATGGCGAAGGATTTTATAATCTGATTTTTGAAAATATCAATATCGATGGAACAGGCACAGAATATCCGGATAACAATGCCAACAGCCTGAACTGGGGCAGAGGTTATGGTATACTATTCGTCGGTAACCCTTCAGGTTATGGGATCAATTGCAATATGACTGTCATTAACAGAGGAGGAAATGCCACTGTAAATACGAACAGCGCCCAGAAAGGTCCCTTCTCATGGACTTCGGCATGCATCCCGGTATACGCTCCTGTGATTACTTCTGCCGCCATGGCCGGAATATGCGATGATCCTGTTACACTGATGGCAACAGCCACTGCACCTTCCGGTGACACAGTAAGCTATGTTGAATTTTTTGTTGACAACGTAAGTGTGGGGCAGTCCGGCACTGCTTCCTATAGTGCGGCATGGAATAACACAGGCGCGGGAAGTCATCAGATTAAAGCGATCGCTCACTATGGTCCTTCCAATACAAGCGCTGCTTCATATATCCAGAACCTGAAAATAACAGAGGGAATTTATTCAACCGCTGCAGCACCTGTCATTGATGGCAGCATTGACGCGGTATGGAGCAATTACGCGGCTTTCCCGCTAGGTAAAATAGCCGTGGGAAGTTTCAGCGGAGCCTCAGATCTTACCGCGAGTTTCCGGATTGCCCGTGACGCTGTCAACCTGTATATTCTTGTCGATGTTACCGACGATATTCTCAGAAACGACGGGGCCGCCAACTGGCAGAAAGACGGAGTGGAAATATATATTGATATGGGCAATGATAAAAATGGGTATTACATACCAAACAGCGATTATCAGTACGGTTTTGTGTGGGGAGTTTCCACGGCTCAGCCGGGAGTAACTTTTGCACAAACCACCAAGAGTGGTAACCTGGGTTATATCATGGAAATTATGATACCATGGAGCACACTCAATGGCGCTCCTTCAGCAGGAGACTTTATGGGCTTTGATCTTCACGTAGAGGATAACGACAGTGGTAACAGGAACGGTAAAAAAGTCTGGGCAGACAATACCGACAATGCCTGGCAGTCCACCATGGTATTGGGTACTCTTCAGATGGCAGGCTGCACCAATACTCTTACGGCGCTATCCCCGAATTCTCCTGCCGGAAAAATGAACGGATTTACGTTTTACCCCAATCCATTTGAAGGCTCGGGAAATCTGCTGATGAATGCAGGCGGTGCAGGAAACTACACCATTACCATACGGGATATTACAGGCAAGCTGATCAGCAGTGAAATGCTGGCGGGCGATGGTCCTTATGTGTTAGGCG
Source organism: Cytophagaceae bacterium (assembly GCA_045805025.1). Lineage (GTDB taxonomy): Bacteria > Bacteroidota > Bacteroidia > Cytophagales > Cytophagaceae > DATMOV01. The sequence continues at coordinate 7,853 of JBJMLY010000175.1, forward strand.
TTAACATGCCTTCCGGTATTTATTTATTGGAAGTATCTGATGGCAGCAGCAGGCAAGCCATCAAGCTTATCAAGTTCTGATACGAAAGTAAAGAGTCAGTAATTCATTTATAAAAACGCTCAATTTTAAAATGAAAATAGTTAAAGCTCCTTATCTGGTAATTCTTATGCTGCTTCTGGCTGAAAGCCTGAATGCCCAGACGCTGGTGGGCTTTTATGATGCGCCCTATACGCGGTATGAGGCAGACCTGGGTACTTTGAATAATGCCAGTATTACTGCAAAGTCATATGACCAGAGTCTTGTTCAAAGCGAGGCTTCCGACCAGATCTGTGTGAATATGACAAGTGCCAACGCTTCTGTAGCCTGGACAGTATCAGCAGCTGGAGATGGACTGGTAGTGCGCTACAGTATTCCCGATGGCTCGTCGGGTTCTATTGATGTATATAACGGGGCAACATTTCTGCTCACCTTAAATCTTACGACAACCTGGTCCTGGGAATATCTTATGGGTAATCCAAATCCTAATGATGCCGGTGTTACAAATCCTAATCCCAAAATGCGCTTTGATGAAGTAAGAGCGAAGCTGCCTTCTCAGATTCCTGCAGGAGGGACCTTGAAATTAGTCTGGAAAAGCGGTACCATCTCTCTTGACTTCGCGGAGCTGGAGCCAGTACCTGCCGCTGTTACGGCATCAGGGAGCGATGTTACGTATGACGGCAGCGGCCTTCAGACTTTTATCACGAACCATGGCGGACAAACCATTTACCTGCCTGCCGGTACTTACAATATAGGCACCACGCTTTATTTTGGTAATAACAATACTACCTTAAAAGGCGCCGGTTCATGGTATACCGAAATACATTTTACCAATACGACGACTAACAATGGAGGACTGTGGGGACAAGCCTCAGGAATCAGTTATTCCGGCTTGTATTTAACAACCGTGGGAAATTCAAGATCTAATAATTCCAAAGCGCTCAATGGTGTCTATACAAGTACGTCAACCATAACCGATGTATGGGCAATACATTTTGAATGCGGGGCGTGGATCGCGCAATTCGGCACAGGCCCCTCTGTTGCCGATGGATTTAAGATGTCGTATTGCCGGTTCAGAAATAATTATGCCGACGGTACCAATCTTTCCAAAGGTACTATTAACGCCATTGTTGAACATTGCAGTTACAGAAACAACGGAGATGATGATATGGCTATATGGCCGGCCAACAATCAATCGTGTGATAATAATACCTTCCGGTATAATACCGCTGAAAATTCATGGCGCGCATCCGGTTGTGCTATTTATGGAGGATTCAATAATCAGGCACATCACCTTTTGATTAAAGACAACCTGGAGGCCGGGCTCAGGGCAAACAACAGCTTTGCGGGATCGCCTTTCAGTGGCAGCGGAACGAATCTCTTTTCCAATATTAAGATCATCAGCGGAGGGACTAACCGGGATTTGTTTGATAATCCTATTGGAGCGATTGATTTATTAGCCACCAATGTAACAAGCGGCGGCAATGTGATCAATGTAAAATTTTCCTGCATTGAGATCATCGATGCCAAGAATGATGCGATATATATTAATAAAACCACCGGGAACGGATATACGAATCTTGCTTTTGAAAATATTACCATCAATGGCACAGGAAAGGAATATCCTGCTAATGCAGGTAACAATGCAGGCAGCAGGGGGTATATGGTTTTAATTAAAGGCAACCCTTCAGGGAATGCAACCTATTGCGGCATGAACTACAGCAACAGAGGAGGAACCGCCGGCCAGGATGTTGTGACAAGCGGTACGATGAGCTGGGGCGCAGCAGGAAGTTGCCCTGCAGGCTGCAGCGCACTGGTAACCTCTCTTGCAACTTCCAGCACTACGATTACTTCTTCATCGACCTTTTGGGCATGCGATAATCCGATCACGTTATCGGCAACCAACACGGCGCCTGGGGGTATTACGGCCAGCTCCGTCCAGTTTTTCGTGGATGGAGTAAGCAAAGGTACAGACAATACATCCCCTTACAGCGCTATATGGAGCACTCCTACTATAGGAACCCATTCTGTTTATGCCGTTACCACTTACTCAAACGGCAGCACTTCTACTTCTCCAACCCAGACTTTAACGGTGGGCAATGAAATATATTCAACAGCTACAGCTCCAACCATTGACGGAACCGCAGAGGGATTATGGAATAACTTTGCCAGTATTTCTTTGAATGCAGTAAAAGCAGGCGCAGCAAATATATCCGGTTCTGCTGACCTGTCAGCGAGCTTTAAAGTGACCAGGGATGGAACCTATCTATATGTGTTAATAGATGTAAATGATAATACCCTGCGGAATGATGGTCCGGCAAACTGGCAAAAGGACAATGTGGAATTATATATTGATTATGGAAATAATAAACTCCCTTGCTGTACTTATGGTCCTAACGATGAGGCATACAATTTTACATGGAATGTCAATACGGTGAATGTCGGCCCCGGCAGTTCTACCGGAGTAACTTTTGCACAGACGACTAAAGCCGGCAATGCAGGGTATATTATGGAAGTAAGGCTGCCCTGGTCTACGCTGGGAGGTGTCCCGGCCCCCGGAGATTTGCTAGGCTTTGAAGTAGAGGTAAATGATAGTGATGCCGGTCCCGACAGGGATTCAAAAATAGCCTGGACCCCGGCCGCGACCGATGATGCATGGGAGAACCCTTCTCAGTTCGGTACACTTCAGATCGCAGGTTGTAATAATCCTCTGCCCGTTGAATTTCTTACGTTTGCCGGTGCCATGAAAAATGAAACGGTTGTTTTAAGCTGGTCTACGGCTTCCGAAAAATCCAATGAGAAATTTGTGATTGAGCGCTCCAATGATCTTTCAGCCTGGCAGGCTATAGGAGAAGTTGCAGGAGCAGGAAATTCCGGTTCTGTTATAGAGTATAATTTTACAGACTACGCTCCTCTTGCCGGTCAAGGGTATTACCGCCTGAAACAAGTTGACCTCAACGGAATGTTCTCAAGCAGTAATGTAATTGTGGTCCAAGGAGATAAACAATCAGTGAGTATCATGCCTAATCCTTTTGAAGATGCATTAACGGTCAAAAGAAGCGGAAAAGTGGCGGTGAATATCTCCATTCATGATTTGCTGGGCCGGCTCGTGTATCAGACCGTCAATGATGACGGTAATCCCGAATTCCTGATCCACCCCGATTTAGCCGGAGGGACTTATATAATAAGCATTCAAACTCAATACTCGGTTGAACAGAGGAAAATCATCAGAAAGTAAAGTGTATTTTCTCATAGAAACTTTTTAAACCCCGAATCAGGTAATTCTGATGATTTTAAGGCCCCTCCGCATCACCTGCGGCGGGCTTTTTTTTGTATTGCCATGCATGTTTTTCAGCACGCTGATTTCTGAGTTCCGGGACTTGCAAAGGGGCATGAGGTAAGGACAAAGAGGGTTATTTTTGAGAAAAATCGGACTAAAAATTGGAGAATTAATGGAAATCAGAGCATTTAGCAAGGATATTTCATCTGTATTTTATGCCTTCCTTAAATTACCTTCCGCCCTGTTAACTAATAACTTAACTCTGTTTTTATCATATTTTTATTGATATTTTAAATTGACAAATGGCCATTCCGGAATTATTACACGTATTTTGATCCTATAATCTTTAAAAGATTATAAGAAAAAATAGTTGGGTTCTATTTATAGCGGAATTTTAAGGGTAATACCTCCCCCTATCCGGATAGGCCCATCAATATTAGAAAATCAGGATAACCGAATTTATAATGAAAAGCACATTCAACGATCTGACTAACATTTATCTTCAACGGGCTTTATTAAGGGGAGCGGCGCTTACTTTTCTTGCTACGATGATTGCTTTCTGCAGTTTTGGGACTGCTATCAGCTCTACGGCAGGCGGAGGAGCCTGGAATTCCACAGCGACATGGGCAGGAGGGGTTATTCCAACCGGAAATGACGATGTGACCATTGTGGCAGGAGCTACTGTTACCGTACCGGCAGCTGCTACATGCAGACTTCTCACGGTCAACGGTACCCTCAATATGACCGGAACAGGTATTACGCTGGCAATTACCAATAATTCCACCACCACGGCAGGCCTTACCCTGGGTTCAGGAAGCAATCTTCTTATAGGTGCCACCAATATCCTTGATTTTACGACCACCCAGGGAACCGGCATTACCAATAACGGAGGTACTATTGCGAGTACAGGAACGAATGGTTCTAATGGAGGAACGATCAGGATTGCTACCTGCTGCGGGGGAGCCTTTAATGTATCCGGCAGCGCTGTCACCACGGTTTATAATTTTAAATTCCTTTCCAATGCCAACTTCAATATCAGCAGCGGGGGGTTATTGGTAAACGGAACCTTGTCGGTGGCCGATAATAATTTTTCCAGCAGCGGGTCTGCATTATCTCCTATGTATGGTTCTGCTTCCACCTTATACATCAACTGGAACAATCAGGGTATCAGCGGAGGTCCCGGGCCTTTGAATAATAATCTTTCTAAACTCTGGGCCGTAAGCACCGGTACCATTGGTTCAACACAGGGTTATCCCAACAATGTGACCCTGGTGAATATGGGAGCCTCTACCAGAGGAGTTAACGTTCCGCCAAATGTTAATGTGGGGTGGGCTCCTACAGGTTCGGTAGGTCTTAACGGAACGCTCAGTCTTGGGGATGGAACAGTAACCGGATTCGGAAGTCTTGATCAGGTAAGCAGTTTTTCATGCGGAGGCGTCCTCGTTGATAATAACTCGGCTTTGGTCGGTCCTCCTGCAGGCGCTGCGTTTACAGATAAAGGGAACTTCACCCTGCAGGGAGCGACTACTGGTCTTTTCTATAATTTCGGTGCCACCATCAATTTTGCAGGCTCGGGTACTTCGGGCTCTCCTCAGACAATCAGCACCACCGGCGCTTCTGTTACGTTTCCAACGATGACGGTAAGCAATGGCACGTATGTGCAATTGCTGGACGATGTGAATATCACCAATACATTAACGTTGACTGCCGGTTATGTAGGAACAAGCGCAACAAATTCTTTGTCTGTAACTAACACTGCTACAACAGCTGTTACGGGAGGAAGCTCTACGGCTTTTGTAGATGGTCCTTTAATCTGGTCGATGGCTGCGGGTGCAGGCACCTATGTTTTTCCTACCGGCAGCGGTGCAAACTATCTTCCTTTTACCTTTAATAAACCGGCCACTAGCGCTCTTACCGCCACAGTTCAGGCATTCGGCACAGGCTCAGGAGGAGTAGGCGATGCAACGGTGGGAGTGCTAAGCTCTACAGAATATTGGTCATTCAATACATCCGCGGCTTTAGCTGCAGGTTCTAAAATCTCAGTTTCCAGGCCAACGGCTATCGCGCCACTGGTTTATCTGGCCGAAAGTAAAACTACGGCAACAGGTACTTATACGAATATAGCAGGTACTGTAGGCGCTAACGGCATCAGCAACTCGAACGATATCGGTACTGGTTCAATATTCTACTTCACCATGGCTGAACAGCCCATCGTTTCTACTTTGGCAGCAACTTCCATTACGACTACGAGCGCCACATTGAACGGGGCTTTCAATACGGGCTCTTCCAAGACCACCAGTTTTAGTTACGGCCTTACCGCTTCTTACGGCACGACGGTGAATTCAATACACAGTCCGATCAACAGCAGTTCGGCGAAGCTCGATTCACAGTTTGTAAGCGGGCTGACTGCCAATACAGTTTATCATTATATGGCCAGCGATGGTACGGATAATGGAAGCGATGTGGTATTCGTCACAGCTCCTAATCCTCCGGTAGTTGGAACGGCTACATCACCTACCGGCACCGGTTTTACTGCGCACTGGTTAGCGCCTGCCGCGATGGGATCTGCAGCATATACCTTTACGGTGCAGGTATCTTCCGATCCAACCTTTGCAACAGGTGTTGTCGCTCAGTCCGGAATATCTTCCGGCTCTACTTCATTTATATTTACGACTTTGTCGCCTGAAACCCAATATTACTACAGGGTTGAAGCGGTAAATGCGACGGCAAACTCTGTATGGTCTGCTACAAGTGCACCCATTTCAACATTAATCGTGGCGACTGCTTCAGGATGTGTTTCCGGTACCGGTGCTTCTACTGATCCGGGTGCTATTGCGAAAACATTATCACCTCCGGTAATTGACGGAACTGCAGATGCAGTATGGGCAACAGTACCTGCCAATGTTGTATCATTTGTAAGCGTAGGTTCGGGAACAAATACTTCTACTACATGGAAAGCAATGTGGACGACCGATACCTTATATTTTTTAGTGCAGGTACAGGATCCGACTTTAATATCTCAGAAAGCTGGTTTGGTTGGCAGTACGAATGTAGGTGTACCACAAAGCACAAGCGGTAATTATTACGATTCCGATGGGGTGGAAATAACACTTGATCCTGATTATAGTCATGGTGGCAGCTATGACGGTTTAAATGATGTTCAATTCCGCTTTAACCTGGGGTCTACTCAGCTAAGTGGAGAGTCTTGCGGTAACGCCACTCAGTTTTGCGGAACCTTATTTACCAATGTTGCTTCGCGTATTGATTACAAGATCGTTATAACCGGAACAGGGTATAATGTGGAAGCGGCGATACCATGGGGGCATGATGCGGCTAATCCCGGCATAAATCTTACGGCAAACCCATCCACCTATGGTACAGCCAGTGTCAATCAACCTTTGGGTGTAGAAGTTCAGGTGAATGATGCTACCAATACCGGCTCGCGGACAACGCAATACTCATGGTTTAACGGCAGTCCGGATCCATACCAGAATCCGTCTACGTTTGCAAAGGCAGCTCTGTATGCATGTGCGCAGCCTCCAATCGTGATATTACCAACCGTAACCAATATTACCGCTACGGGCGCGACCTTGGGTGCAACAGTTTCTAACCAGGGCGATACTCCTTTATCAGCGCGTGGTACCGGATATACGGCCAGCCCTACTACTACAGGGTTGGAAAACGCAGCGGTGGAAGGTGGTACAGGAGTTGGAACACCTTATTCCGGACCGGTGCGTACCAATCTCACTCCGCAGACAAAATATTATTACCTGGGCTATGCCACCAATACAAACGGAGGTACCGGTGTCAGTCCGGTAAGCAGCTTCTATACGCTGTCAGCCTTGCCTACCGTTCAGCCGGTGCTGACTGCTAACCCATGTACTCAGATGGTATTGAACTGGACTTCGGTAAGTTTCCCTCCGGTAAGTCAGGCTACACAGACCGGATATCTGATCATCCGTGCTACATCGCCTTCCGTTCCTACGACTGCGGGTATAACGACAAGAGTAGCAACTCAGCAAAGCGCATTGTCTGCGGGCAATACACTGGTGGCAACCATCACAAATGGTTCAACGCTTACTTATACCGACGCCAGCGCCGTGATGGGAGTCACGTATAATTATATCCTGGTTCCGTTCACCTGGGATGGTGTAACGGCAGATTCAACCTATAATTATTTTATTACCAGTCCGGCCAGTGTTTCGGCCAGCTATAATGGTGCTCTTGCAGCTCCGGGTGCTTCTGCCACACAGCAGCCTACCTGTGCTGTTCCAACCGGAACGATTACAATCAGTCCGCTGGATAATACGTTAACCTATAGTGTTGACGGTACAAACTTTGCTGCCGGGCCGACCTTCAGCGGATTATCTCCTAACACGTATAATGTAGTGGCAAAGAATGCCGGCGGCTGTGTATCGTCTCCAATGCCGGTAACAATTAATGCGGTGCCGGCCGGCCCTTCCGTTCCGTCTGCTACTCCTGTACAGCCAACCTGCCTGCTCGCTACAGGTTCGATTACGATAAATTCCTGGAACAATACCTTAACATACAGTGTAGATGGAACAAACTATCTGGCTGGCCCGTCCTTTAGCGGACTGGTTCCTAACTCCTATAATGTAACAGCAAAGGATGCGGCGGGTTGCGTATCTTCTTCTCAGGCAGTAACGATTAACCCTGTACCAGGTGCTCCGGTGGCTCCGACGGCTTCCGCGGTGCAGCCTGTATGTCCTTCGACGACTGGCTCTGTAGCAATCACTTCCGTGGCAGGTTTAACCTACAGTATTGACGGCACAAATTATTTCTCATCGTCCGATCCTTCATTCAGTAATCTGATGGCAGGCACTTATCAGGTTACGGCAAAAAATGCAAGCGCCTGTGTTTCTTCCGCCACATCGGTTACGGTCAACAGTATTGTATGCGGAGATTTTATCATACCGAATCTTGTTACGCCGAACAGCGACGGAAGAAACGATGTGTTCGAAATTTCGGCCCTGCCGGGCGGCTCTGCCCTGGAAGTATTCAACCGCTGGGGAGAGCAAATATTCAAGAGCAGCAATTACGATAACCTGTGGACAGGTACTGGTCATTCCGACGGTCTCTATTATTATGCGCTGACTCTTCCCGATGGAACACAGTATAAAGGCTGGCTGAACATTATCAAGTAAGCCTGCGTTCCTGATAAATGATTTAATTGAAAATAAACAGATAAACCTAATGAAAGTAAATTCCTTAAACCCTTTGAAAAAAGAAATGAAACTGATCTGCCTGTTTTTATTTCTTGTGATTTTCAACGCATGTAAAAGCGGTTCTGAAAGCGGATCATCCAAAGCTGCCAATGTCGCCATTTCTTCACCGGGAAATATTAACACCATTCAGTTCTTTCTGGATGGGGTGGGTACTCCTAAGTACATGGTAAAGCATAAAGATAAAGTAGTGATCGATACGTCCGCCATGGGTTTTGAGTTCCAGGGACAAAATCCTCTCAAGTCAGGTTTTACACTGAAAAATTCTTCGCAGAAAGATTTTAATGAGACCTGGGAAATGCCTTGGGGCGAGCAGCGTTCCGTTGTGAATAATTACAAGGAACTTATGGTAGAGCTGGTAGAGACATCAGCTCCGAACAGACCGCTCAATATTTATTTCAGGGCTTACGACGACGGTATCGGATTCCGCTATGAATTTCCAAAGCAGAACGGTGTCGATACTTTGACCATTATGGATGAGAATACCGAATTCCAGCTAACCGGTGATCACCTGAGCTGGTGGACACCCGGCGACTGGGATACCTATGAGCTTCCTTACCAGACCAGCAAAATCTCTGAGATCAATGCGCTTACTTTTAAGAAGAATGACCTGGCCAACAGCCACATCGTAGATAATGCAGTAACCACGCCTTTTACCGTACGTGCCGATGATGGCGTGCATATGAGCTTCCATGAGGCCAACCTCACCGACTATTCCGGAATGACACTGAAGCTGGGTGGTGATAAATACTTGCTCACAAGCGAGCTGGTGGGATCTGATGTTTCCGGGTTCAAAGCAAAGCGCGCACTTCCTTTTGTAACGCCGTGGAGAACCATTCAGATCGCCGATAAGGCTGCTCAATTGATTGAATCAAGACTGATC
>JBJMLY010000176.1:0-2774 GCA_045805025.1 Cytophagaceae bacterium
AGGGAGTTCAGAAGGTTTGCTTTTTACGATGAGAGCATATCCGAAGCCTCTATTGGCGATATGCAGTATGGCAACAGGAAAGATAGTTTAGAGAAAATATTCCTACGAAGTATTGAAGAAGGAGAAAAACGTTGCAGGCAGAATCCTCAAGACAAAGATTTTATGAATGATGTTGGGTATCAGTTGCTGTATAAAGATCATATCAAAGAGGCCATCAGCGTATTTAAATTAAATGTAGAAGCCAATCCGGATTATGCTAACGGATATGATAGTCTTGCCGAGGGATTTCTGTACGACCAGGATTTTAAACATGCAGCTGAAAATTATAAAAAAGCGTATCAGATAGAGCCGATGTTAAACAGTTTGATATGCTATGAGCTGCTGACGGCAGAAACGCTTTATAAAGGAAAGTAATTAAAATAATTCGCTGAGCTTAAAACCGGTTTTAATAAATTTGCCTTATGAAAATCTTCTTCCATATCCTGGTCCTTGCTGCCATTACTTTATTCTTCGCCTGCTCTCCGGAAGTAAAAAAAGAAGAAACGCCCACAAAGGATACGCTTCAGACCACTGTTCCTGAACAACCTCTAAACCCTGAGCCTGTTGCCCAGGCTCCAGCAACGACTATGCTGGAAAAATATTCATGCTGGAAGGGAGCGCTCACACCGAATAATATTCAGTTAGGACTTTGGATCTCAAAAAAAGAGGACCTGCTTATCGGTGAGGTAACGTATACAAAATCCGGTATTCCGATTAAGGTAGCGGGCAAAAAAGATGAAGATTATTATACGCTGTATGAGTTCGATAAGGACGGAACGATTACCGGTGTTTTTTCTTTTCAATCCTTCGGCGATTCTCTGAAAGGGCACTGGTATTCACCGAAAAAAGGAAAGGGCTATGAATTCGGTTCTTCCAAAGCGCCGAGTGTAAGGGTGGTCGATCAGGATTCCTTATTCATTCCTAAGCCTGCTCCCCTGGGGAAATACAGGTTTTCATTCGGACAAGAAGGAGGGCACGGACACTTTACCTGCCGGGAAGTTTTTCAGGGGGCCGTATTTCTGGACCTTACGGCAGTAAGTCCTGCACCGGCCTTTCATATGGCTATTATAGAAGATACGGTGGATTTTGATCTACCCAATAATGCAAGCGTGCTGGAATACAGCAGCAACGAAGGGGGATGCCGCATCAACATTACATTCTTCGATACCTTTGCTTCCATCGATTATGTCGATAAGAAATCCGAATGCGATTTCGGATACAACGCACATCCTACAGGCATTTATTCCAGAGTCAAATAATCAGAATTTTATTCGATCAGGTATTCCACCGATTCAACATCCCGATAGGGTATATTGATTTCCTCATGGGTATTATCCATGATCACCCATACATCTAATTTTTCCAGTTCGGAATCATGGGTTTCCAGCCTGTAAATATCCAGAAGCAGAGGATCTGTTTTCCGGTCGATGGTCTCCAGGCGTAGTACGGAACCTTTCACTTCTTCATTAAACTCCAGAGAACCGGGAGAGCCTTTCTTTAGCTTAAAGACGGCTTTCCGGTCTATATCGATGTCCTTGTAATACGGTTTCATACAGGAGAAACATTGAAATTGGAAAATCTGTTCTCTTCAAAAAGTCAGAGACTTAAGCTATTCAGTTTTTTTTTAAGCAGATTTTTTTCGGCAGGTGACTGGGTTAGTGAAATAGCTTTTTCAAGATACTTGCTAGCTTTTTTCACGTCTCCGTTTTGCCGGTATAAATCGCCGAGCACGGCCGGAAAAAGATGGCGGGATTCAAGGAGCTTATCAATGTCTTTCATCGAGAGAATTTCTTCAATGGCTTTATCAGCCCCATTTATTTTCCCCATAACGATGGCGCGGTTGAGGAAAACCGCCGGTGAAGGATTGAGGCTGATAAGATGATCGTAGAGCGAAAGGATAAGCTGCCAGTTTGTTTCGGCAAAGCTCCGGGCAAATGAATGTTCCGCGACAATAGCAGCTTCGATGTGGTATTCGGTCAATTCATCACCCTGAGAGGCGCGGTCGAGGTAGTCTATTCCAATTCCGATCAGCACCTGGTCCCATTGCTCTCTGTTCTGGTCTTCGAGCAGAATGATCTCTCCCTGTTCGTCCAGCCTTGCATCAAAGCGGGAAGCGAGCAGGGTCATCAGGGCTACCAGCGAGTAGCATTTCGGTTGGCTTGTATACTTATTTTCGGTCAGCAGAAGAGACAGGCGGATGGCTTCTTCACATAGATCTTTCCGGATCAGATTTTCTTTCCCGCTTGAACTATACCCTTCGTTGAAGATAAGGTAAAGCGTGTGAAGGACCATGTCAAGCCTCTGCTTTAGTTTGGCTCCTGTGGGAATATCGAAACGGATATTCTTTTCCGTGATCAGGGCTTTAGCCCGCTGCAGTCGTTTCCTGATCGTCTCCTGATTGCTGAGAAGTGCTCCTGCAATTTCCTGCACGTCGAATCCGGAACAGGTTTTAAGCGTCAGCGCTATCTGATCAGCCTCTGCCAGCCCGGGATGACAGCATGCAAAGATCATCCTCAGCTGGCTATCCTGTATTTCGTGTTCCATGAATAATTTTTCGATGACAGAAGATGCGGTATATTCTGATTTCAGGAGCGCTGATGTTTCTTCAGCGAATTCTTTTTTATAACGCTCTCTGCGGATCATGTCAATCGCCTTGTTCTTGGCAGTCTGCATCAGCCACCCCGAAGGGTTGTCGGGTACCTGAAAGGCCCAATCTTTAAGTGCTTTGGCAAAGG
>JBJMLY010000177.1:0-1650 GCA_045805025.1 Cytophagaceae bacterium
CCCGCCGACCAGCTGTTGAAAGCGACAGCAAAACCGGCAAGAGATGCTTTTCCAATCGATGTTGACGGATATTTTTTCCCCGCGTCCCCCATTATTTTATATAAGGCCGGAAACGTTTCGAAAGTTCCGGTAATCATTGGCTGGAACTCCGAAGAGTCAAACTGGAAATCGATATTGGGAAATGCAGAACCAACCAAAGAGAATTATGTAAGTGCAGTAAAAAAATTATATCCTTCCAATACAGACGAGATTTTAAAGTTATACACTGCCAATAATGATTCTGACGTTATCGCTGTTGCTACTGCTTTGGCATCTGATCGTACCAACGCCTTGGGTTCCTGGAGATGGGTTGATCTGCACGCAAAAACCAATAGTCCTGTTTATCGCTATTTCTTTACAAAAGCAAGACCTGGCTTAATGGCGGATATAAATAAATCAAAGAGTCCTGATGAAGTTGAAACACCGGTGAATGATTTTAATGGACTTGGTTTTTTTCAGGGCGCTGTACACTCAGCAGAAATCGAATATGCGCTTGGTAATCTTCCGAGTAACCGGGTCTACAATTGGCAGCCTTCAGATTATATGGTTTCTTCTATCATGCAGGATTATTTTGTGAACTTTATAAAGTCAAAAAATCCGAATGGTATCGGATTGCCGTACTGGCCTCTGTATCAAAGTTGGCAGAAAGATCCAATTATGTTTATTGGTTACGACACACACCGCGCAGCTGATAAAACAAGAGAGCGCTATTTATTTTTTGACAAGATCAGTGCCAACTGAGGGGCGTTATCCAATTGTTAAAACGATATCAGTTTTATAAGGGTGTCCGGTACATGTTAATACCAGACCCTGCGACAGATCTTTATCGGTGAGAACTTCATTGTTGGACAGCCAGACTTTTCCGGATTTGCAAAGAGCCACACAGCTTCCACATTTGCCCGTTTCGCAGCTATAGGGAATATTTATTTTTAATTTCTTTGCAGCCTGTAAAATGCTGTTGGGGTAATCAACGGGAAACTGAAAATAGGATCCACTCATATTTAGCGAAACCTGGTGACTATTTTTATCCGGAGGTGCGCGGTGCATCAGTTTTTTACTGCCCTGATTAAAATCTTCTTTCCTGATATTTGCTGCGGGAAATCCTTCCTCCATCAGAAGAAAGATAATCATCCGCATATAGTTTTCCGGCCCACAGGTATAAAATAATGTCTTCTCTTTTTCGAATTGTTTAATTGTCAATAATTCCAGAAGGAGTTCCCTGTTTAAGCGTGCTTTTCTCAGATCTGGTTCTGAGCTGAACAGAAAATGAATCTGTAAATGATCGGGATTATTTTTCTCCAGGTCTTTTAGCCATTTATAAAAAGCGGTGGATTCGCGGGAAGGATTACTATAAATGAGAAATATAAAAATGTGCCGGTGATTGTGCAGAACAGTTTTTATTAACGACAGTATCGGGGCAATCCCGCTTCCTGCAGCAAAAAAATAAATGTGGTTGTATGATGCTATATTTTCCGGAAGACGGAAAAATCCTGCAGCACCAGTCGTAAAAACCTCATCACCTGGTCGGATATCGTCCACAAGTTTTCGGGAGAAGTAACCATTGTCAATCCGTTTAACCGCAATAGCAAGAGGTTCTATCAACACAGGTGA
>JBJMLY010000178.1:0-2593 GCA_045805025.1 Cytophagaceae bacterium
AGGCAAAACAATCTATTTCACGGAAGGCGACCTCGTTAAGGCCGTGCTGGCTTCCACCTGCATTCCTCTGCTTTTTGCTCCTGTAGAAATGGATGGCATGCTGATGGTAGACGGAGGTATCATCAACAACCTTCCGGTAGAACCACTGACCGCGGAATGTGACCTGATCATTGGCGTTCATTGCAACCCGGCGAACAGAAATTATAAGCCCAAAGGTATGAAGTCCATGCTCGAGCGGACTTTTCACTTGTCCATCACCAATAACGTGCGGGAAAGAGTAAAATACTGCGATATCTTTATAGAACCGCCAGAACTGGTTAATATCGGGTTGTTCGAGATCTCAAAGGCAAGGGAAACCTATAAGATCGGCTATGACCATGCGAGCAAGGTGCTGAAGGAATCTGAGGATATTATTGCAAAGAAGTCCGGGAAGTCGGATTTATAATTTTTTCATAGTCTACGAATAAATCGTGACTATGAAAAAATATTTTAAACTACTTTCACCAGGAAGTAATTTCTTTTTCCCTTCTGAACCAACAGGTATTTATTCAGAATAAGATCGTAATCTACCTTCGCTTCGGCGGCTTCCACTTTATTTTTATTGATACTTACTCCGCCGCCCGTGATCATTTTTCTGGCCTCTCCTTTGGAAGGGAAAATAACAGATCTAGTTACCACAGACAATAGCTCGGTGACGTTCGCGGCATTCTTATACTCATCGCTGTGAATCTCAACCTGAGGAACACCTTCGAGCACTGAAAGAAGGGTAGACTCATTCAATGAAACCAGATCTTCCGTAGTAGACTTACCAAAAAGAAGTTCGGAAGCTTTAACGGCGGTGTTGTAATCTTCTTCGGAGTGAACCCGGATCGTTACATCTTTAGCCAGCGCTTTCTGCAAAGCTCGCTCGTGAGGAGCTGATACATGCTGCTTTTCTAGTTCTTCGATTTCAGTTTTTGACAATAAAGTAAAGATCCGGATCCATTTGGCCGCATCTTCATCAGAGCTCTTCAACCAGAATTGGTAGAACTGATAGGGCGAAGTAAGCTCGGGATCCAGCCAGACATTTCCGCTTTCCGATTTACCAAATTTTGTACCGTCGGCCTTCGTGATCAGAGGAGAGGTGAGGGCAAAGGCTTCGCCTCCGTCCATCCTCCGGATCAATTCCGTTCCTGCAGTAATATTTCCCCACTGATCGGAGCCGCCCATCTGCAGCCGGCAGCCTTTCTCTTTATACAAATGAAAATAGTCATAGCCCTGCAGCAGCTGATAGGAAAATTCGGTAAAGGATATTCCTGTCTCCAGTCTTTTCTTCACAGAATCCTTCGACATCATGTAATTTACCGTCAGGTGCTTTCCGACATCTCTCAGAAAGTTTATGAAGCCGATGCCTTTAAACCAGTCGTAGTTGTTGACCAGTTCGGCAGAATTTTTTCCACAGTTAAAATCGAGGAATTTTGTTAGCTGTTTCTTCTGGCATTCCTGGTTGTGACGCAGGGTTTCTTCGGATAAAAGCTTACGCTCCTCCGATTTACCGGAAGGGTCGCCGATCATACCGGTGGCGCCGCCGATCAGAGCAATGGGCTTATGACCCGCTTTCTGCAAATGCACCAGTAGCATAATACCTACCAGGTTTCCTATGGTGAGCGAGGAGGCTGTAGGATCAAAGCCAACATAGCCGGCCACCATTTCCTTATTCAGCTTTTCTTCGGTACCGGGCATGACATCGTGGATCATGCCTCTCCATTTCAGTTCTTCTACAAAATTCATTCTAGTAAACAGTATTAATTAACAAAGATAACAGTCCAGAAGCATTGTCTCGCTTATTACCTGGAAATTTTAAACTAAATTAACTGTTGTGAAAAACTTATAACTTAAAACTTATAACTTAAAACCCGAATACGTAACTTTAGACTTTAATCTTTATTGAATGCCCAGTACCGCTGAAAGTGTCATCAAGGATCTCAAGAACGGCAAATATGCTCCGGTGTATTTCCTGCAGGGAGAGGAGCCCTTTTACATTGACCTGATCTCTGACTATATCGAAAAGAATTGTCTGCAGGAATCGGAAAAAAGCTTCAACATGACCATCCTGTACGGAAAGGATGCCAACGTCAACACCATCCTTCAGAATGCCAAGCGCTTTCCCATGATGGCCGAAAGACAGGTGGTGATCGTAAAGGAAGCGCAGGAGGTTTCAGACCTGGGCAAAGAAAAATCAGACGAGTTCCTGAACGCTTACATCCAAAAGCCATTACCATCCACGGTACTGGTGTTCTGCTACAAGTATAAAAAGCTTGACGCCCGCAAGTCCCTGACCAAGAACTTCGATAAATTCTGTATTCTTGTGAACAGCGACAAGATGTACGATGACAAGCTGCCGGCCTGGATCAACAGCTACTACTCAGAAAGGAAATATAAGATCACGCCCAAGGCAGCCACCATGATGGCCGACTACATCGGCAACAACCTGAGCCGTATTGCTAACGAGACTGATAAGCTACTGATCAATATTAAAGAAGGGGAGGAGATCAACGAAAACCTGATCGAAAAATATGTAGGCATCAGCAAGGAGTTCAATGTATTCGAACTA
>JBJMLY010000179.1:0-3701 GCA_045805025.1 Cytophagaceae bacterium
CTTGGCATCTTTGATCACCAGCTTTTCTACGCGTGGGCGAAAGGATAACACTTTATCCAACATCCCGTTCTGGGCAGCGCCTTTGGCAATAATTTCTTTTCTGTATTTGATCAGGTATTCTTCTACTCCGGACATCATTCCCAGGAAGGCTGTCTCCGCCGTATTCGGGATGAAGGAGAATACTGTATTCTCCAGGTCGTGATCAATGCTCTGTAGGATTTGCGGGACCAAAAACTTACCAAGGTTTTTGCGCTCGCTGTAGATATCCGGATCAGAACCTCTGGAGAAATAAATTCTTTCGAAGCTGCATGATTTTTTCTCGATCTGATCGATGAACTGCATTTCACTGTAGCTGCCATCCTGATTAATGATCAGTGCATGACCGGGCTCCACTTCCTTGATCTGATCGTATTCTACGTTGAAAGCAATTTTAATGGCAGGTTTTTCTGAAGCTACGACCACGATCTCATCATCGGCATAGTAATAAGCCGGACGGATCCCACCGGGATCTCTGGCTACAAAAGAAGCTCCGTGACCGGTCATGCCCACCATAGCGTAACCTCCGTCAAAATCCTTGCAGCTTCTCATCAGCACACGCTGAAGGTCCAGCTCGTGCTCTATGATCTCCGAGATCTGCTGGTTGCTGTATTTATCTTTGTATTTATCAAAAATCAATTGATTCTCTTCATCCAGGAAGTGTCCGATTTTTTCAAGTACGGTAACGGTATCGACCTTTTCCTTAGGGTGCTGCCCGAGCTCAACCAGTTTGTTGAAAAGCTCGTCTACGTTGGTCATGTTGAAATTTCCCGCTACGACCAGGTTACGACTTCTCCAGTTATTCTGCCTCAGGAAAGGATGGCAGTTTTCAATATCGTTTTTGCCGTGTGTTCCATATCTTAAATGGCCAAGCAGCACTTCTCCGGTAAACGGCACATTTTCAAGCAGCCATTCGCCGTCGTTAACTTTATCCTTATGGTCTTTGATTACTTTTCTGAACTTTTTGTTGATCTTGTTGAAGATCACTGAGATGGGTTGGGAATCTACGGAGCGGTACCGGCTGATGTATCTTTTGCCTTCGGGGACTTTCACTTTGATGGTGGCTACTCCTGCACCGTCCTGCCCTCTGTTATGCTGCTTTTCCATGAGCATATACAGTTTGTTGATGCCATACAGAGGAGTGCCGTATTTCTCAACATAATACGAATAAGGTTTTCGGAGCCTGATGAGAGCTATTCCGCATTCGTGTTTGATGGCATCACTCATATATCAGTAGTTTATCGGTTTATCAGGTTTAACAGCCAGTCGGGTCTGAAGAAGAATACGATCAACGGAACTGTAACCAAAGATACTAAGATCCCGGCCCATTTTCCCGGATATTTTTCCACAATATGGTCTCCGTTTTTGAAGTACATATAGTAGGGTATCTTCAGGTAATAAAATAACGAAATCACCGTATTCAGTATTCCGAAAACAAACACAATTATAAGTATTTGATTTCCACTTGATTGATAAGCATCCCAAAGAGCCGAAAACACGAAGAATTTTGCAAAGAATCCGGCTGTCGGGGGCAAGCCTGTCAGCGATATCAATATCAGTACAAATATAGCCCCGATAAAGGGAAATTTTAAACCCAATCCTTTGAATTTCCTTACGTCTTCCGACCCCGTCAAATCCGACAGGATCTCAACCATAATAAAGGCTCCAAAGTTCATAAAAAGGTAGATGCAGAGGTAGAAGAGGACGCTGTTCAGGCCGTTATGCGAAATGGCCAATAAACCGGTAAGTATGAAGCCCGCATGAGCAATGGAAGAATAGGCCAGCATACGTTTGATATTATTCTGCAAAAGGGCTGAAAAATTACCTATGCTCAGACTTGCCATCACAACGATTCCCAGAATAAGCGAATAATCTATATTACTTCCCGTTCTGACATTACCCTGGTATAAAACCCCAAAAAAGCTAAACAAAAGAGAAAAGCCGGCTGCTTTGGGAGCAACCGAAAAGAATGCCACTACCGGGACCGGGGCGCCTTCGTATACGTCAGGAGCCCAGACATGAAAAGGTGCGGCAGCAATTTTAAAGAACAAACCTCCCAGGGCCATAACGGAGGCTATCAGAAGAAGAACCGAAGGAGCATTTTCCATGGCATTCAGTATGCCTGAAAATTCGAGGCTCCCGGTAAGCGTATATAGCAGGGAAAAGCCAAAAAGCATGATACCGGAAGCAAAGGCTCCGTAAAGAATATATTTTAAGCCTGCCTCTGCGCTTTTTCTGTCAAAGTTGTACACAGCCAGCACATAGGAACCTATCGAAACCAGCTCGATCGAGAGGTACATGATCAGCATATTGGAAGCCATGGACATCATATGAAGTCCGAGTATAATGGCCACCAGAATGGCGTAATATTCCCCTCTTCCTTTTTTAGTCTGATTAAAGCCCGTGGAGATCTCCGATAAAAAAACAGTTAGTATTCCTGCGATCAGGAAAAGCGATTTGAAAACAAGCACCTTTCCGATAAATAAGCCATTGCCAAGCGATATTCCCTGCAGGGATTGGAAGCATACGGTAAATAAGGCAAAACACAGACCTGCTAAGGCAATCCACGGACTTACCGATGCTGATTTTTCTTTCAGGAGCAGATCAAATAATATGATCAGCAGAAAGAGCAGGGCCAGTATAATTTCGGGCCCCAAATATTGCAGGCTTTCCAGGATCAGACGAAGCTTCTGGTTCAGCATGATTAACGATTGAAAATGAAAGAAATCAGGTCGCTCACAGAAGGAGAAACGAGGTCAAACAGCAAGCCGGGGAATAATCCGAACAGGATTGCAGCGATGATCAGGGGCACCAGCATAATTAATTCTCTTTTGCTGAGATCCTGAAGCGCTTCATAATATTTTGGAGTTTTGATCCAGAATTTCCCGAAGAACATTTTCTGAAGGGTCCACAGGTAATAACCGGCACCTATGAGAATTCCTGACACCGCTACCACAGCCATCCATCTCGGAACAAAACCATTGAGCGTATGCGAATGGAAAGCGCCAAGAAGAACGAAAAGCTCGGCTATGAATCCGGAAAACCCCGGCAAACCCAGCGAAGCGAAGAAAGCAACCGTTACAACGATCGTATAATTGGGCATACGGGAGGCAAGTCCTCTGTAGTTCTCAATGGTACGATCGTGCGTACGATCGTATAATACACCCACGATGAGGAATAGCATGCTGGTAAGAATACCATGACTGAACATCTGGTAAATCGCTCCATTCATACCTTCGACGGTCAGCGAAGCGATCCCCAGCAATACAAAGCCCATATGAGAAACGGAAGAATAAGCAATGAGCTTTTTAAGGTCCTTCATGGCAAGGGCATTGAAGGCTCCGTAGATGATCGAGATCACACCGAGCAGGGCTATCCATTTGGCATAGTAGGCAGCACCTTCAGGAAAGACTGGATACGCAATACGAATGATCCCATAGGCACCTACTTTCAATAGTAATGCCGCAAGTACAACAGATACAGGTGTGGGTGCTTCCACGTGCGCATCAGGAAGCCAGGTATGAAAAGGCACGGAAGGCATCTTGATGGCGAAGCCGATAAAAATCGAGAGGAAAGCCAGATGCCTCACCCCTACTCCCCAAATGCGGGTCTCTGAAAAGGCATGCATCAGGGAACCCGGAATATAATTGCCAGGATCCATCATA
>JBJMLY010000180.1:0-8986 GCA_045805025.1 Cytophagaceae bacterium
AGCATCCTCGTAGAGCTTCTTTGCTTCAGTACCTACATAAGGATCTTCGAATATTTTGGGAAACTTGCCACGAAGCTCCCAGGTCTGGAAGAAAGGTGTCCAGTCAATGTATTTGCTGATCTCGGCCAGCGAATAATCCTCAAAATATTTATTTCCCAGGAATGCAGGCTTCGCTACCCTGGTCTTTGCCCAGTCAATTTTTACTTTGTTCTCACGTGCCCTTCCGATGCTGATGTAATTCTTATCCTTTTTACGTCCGGCATGCTCGGTACGCATTCTTTCGTATTCCTGCTTGGCATTGGCGGCAAACTTTTCTTTCTGATCCGGACTTAGCAGGCTGCTGGCCACCGGCACACTCTTGGAGGCATCGAGCACGTGCATGACCGGACCGCTGTATACAGGATCAATCTTGACCGCTGTGTGAATTCTCGAAGTCGTAGCGCCGCCGATCAGTAAAGGCAATTTCAGGTTTAACCTTTCCATCTCTTTGGCCACATGCACCATCTCATCAAGGGAAGGAGTGATTAATCCGCTTAACCCGATAATATCTGCTTTTACCTCCGCAGCTTTTTCAAGAATTTTTTCCGCCGGAACCATCACGCCCATATCGACGATCTCGAAATTGTTGCAGGCCAGTACTACGCCCACAATGTTCTTTCCGATGTCGTGAACATCTCCTTTCACGGTTGCCAGCAGGATCTTACCCGCATTTTTGCTCTGATCCCCGCTTTTTAATTTTTCTGCTTCCAGGTATGGAAGCAGATAGGCTACAGCCTTTTTCATTACCCGTGCGCTTTTCACGACCTGAGGCAAAAACATTTTTCCCGATCCAAACAGGTCTCCTACCACATTCATACCCGCCATCAGGGGCCCTTCGATCACATGCAGGGGCTTGTCGTATTTGAGCCGGGCCTCTTCGGTATCGGCATCAATAAATTCCACAATACCTTTAACCAGGGCATGCGATAATCTTTCTTCCACGCTGGCTTTTCTCCACTCTTCATCTTTCACCTGCACTTTACCCTTGCCCTTGACCTGCTCGGCGAATTCGAGCAGTCTTTCGGTAGCATCTTCTCTCCTGTTCAGCAGCACATCTTCCACCCGCTCCAGCAGATCTTTAGGGATATCGTCATAAACCTCCAGCATGGAAGGATTTACGATACCCATATCCATTCCTGCCTTGATCGCATGATACAGGAAAGCAGAGTGCATCGCTTCCCTTACCGTATTATTTCCTCTGAAGGAGAAAGAGACATTGCTCACCCCTCCGCTCACTTTTACTCCGGGCAGATTTTCTTTCACCCATTTCGTGGCATTGATAAAATCAAGGGAATTGTTCCTGTGCTCTTCAATGCCCGTTCCTACCGGGAATATGTTCAGGTCAAAGATGATATCCTGCGGAGGGAATTTCACTTTCTGAACCAGGATGTCGTACGAACGCTGACAGATCTCCAGCCTTCTTTCGTAATTGTCGGCCTGGCCTTTCTCATCGAACGCCATGACGATCACGGCGGCACCGTACATTTTTACTTTTCTAGCCTGTGCAATGAATTCAGCTTCCCCCCCTTTCAGACTGATGGAATTCACCACACATTTGCCCTGCACGCATTTCAAACCCGCTTCGATGATGTGCCATTTCGAAGAGTCGATCATGATCGGTACTCTGGAAATATCGGGTTCGGAAGCAATCAGGTTGAGGAACTTGACCATGGCCTCTTCTCCGTCGAGCATTCCTTCGTCCATGTTCACGTCGATGATCTGCGCGCCACCTTGCACCTGGTCAAGTGCAATCGCCAGGGCATCTTCATACTTGCCTTCTTTAATGAGGCCCAGAAATTTGGCAGAGCCTGTTACATTAGTTCTTTCTCCGACATTGACAAAGTTGGACTCAGGCGTGATGATCAGAGGCTCTAATCCGCTCAGCTTGAGCGGCGGTATTTTCTTATTACTCATGGACAACTAATTCTCTGGGTTTATATCTGGCTGCCAGCTCGGCAATCGCTTTAATGTGAGGAGGCGTGGTGCCGCAGCATCCTCCGATAATATTAATAAGGTTCTCTTTCAGAAATACTTCGATCTGCTCGGCCATAAATTCGGGAGACTCATCGTATTGCCCGAATTCATTCGGAAGCCCCGCATTCGGGTGCGCACTTACAAAGAAGTCTGATTTATTGGCCAGCACCTGAAGATAAGGCCTGAGCTCTTTCGCTCCCAGCGCACAGTTAAGTCCGATGCTGAGCAAAGGCACATGCGAAACCGAGATCAGGAAAGCCTCTGTGGTCTGTCCTGTCAGCGTTCTTCCGCTGGCATCGGTAATCGTACCTGAAACCATGATGGGCAGTCTCTTTCCTGTTTCTTCGAAAAGCTCTTCGATAGCAAACAGGGCTGCTTTGGCGTTCAGGGTATCGGTAATGGTTTCGATCAGCAGCATGTCAGAGCCTCCGTCTACCAGTCCTCTTGCCTGTTCTTTGAAAGCTACCACCAGCTGGTCGAACGTTATAGCCCTGAATCCAGGATCGTTCACATCGGGTGATATGGATGCAATTTTTGTGGTAGGTCCCATAGACCCCGCGACAAAACGAGGCTTATTAGGCTGCTTCTTGGTGAATTCATCGGCCACTTCCCTGGCGATTTTCGCACCCTGAAAGTTCATCTCATAGACCATGTGCTGAAGCTTGTAATCATCCTGTGCCACCGCGTTGCTTCCGAAGGTATTGGTTTCTGCTATGTCGGCTCCTGCCTCGAAATACTTGGCATGGATTTCTTTAATAATGTCGGGTCTGGTGACCACGAGCAGGTCGTTGTTCCCTTTAAGGGTATGCGGGTGATCCTTCAGCTTTTCATTCCTGAAATCCTTTTCCTCCAGCTTATATTTCTGGATCATGGTACCCATAGCGCCGTCCAGCACCAGGATACGTTCTTTCAGAAGTTCGGTGATATCTCTTTTCATTTTTCTAGTGTTCAGGTGCTAACGTGTTCAGGTGTTAAAGTTCGATGCTAATCCTTATTGCCGAAACACTTTTACAGTTAAATTCTTTCTTTCAGGGAAGTCAATACCGGGAGGGAAACTATTCCGCCTCATCTTTCTCTGAATTTCTTCAGTGTGGGAAGTAGCACCCTGCTTCCAGGGTTGCTAAGACTTCACAGGGCCCATTCCCTCGGTCTTTCCTGATAAGATTTACAAAGTAAGGATAATATGGCCTATTAAGCAAAAAAAATATCACTTTTACAGGATACTAAAGCCGCCCGGTTTCTACCCATTTTTTCTGGAGCCGCTCTATCGTTCACACATAAAATATTCGTGCTGAAAAAACAAAATTTTCGTAGTACCTTCGGATTCTAAAAATTAACTATTTTGAAATTAGCTGCAGTCGATATCGGTTCCAACGCGATCAGGTTCCAGGTGAGCAATGTGCTCAAATACAATGGTGTATTGTCATTTAAAAAAATGGAGTACGTCCGCTTCCCTCTGCGTCTGGGACAGGATGTGTTCAACAAAAATGAGATCAGTGCAGAAAAAGAGGCGAAATTCATCAAACTGATGCAGACTTTTAAAAATCTCTTCGAACTGTACGAAGTAGACGACTATTTCATCTGTGCCACTTCCGCTATGCGGGAATCTAAAAACGGAAAAGATATTGTCTATAAGGTCAAGGAACTACTGGGCGTACAGATTAACATCATTGACGGGGAAAAAGAGGCCGAGTTGATCAATAATGTGATCTATAATGAGCTGGATGACCAGAGCTACATACACATCGATGTAGGAGGCGGAAGCACCGAGCTTAACCTTTTTGTCAATAAACAGAAAGTGGCCGCCAACTCCTTCAAGATTGGTTCAGTCAGAAGGCTGAACGGACTGGATGCGCCGGAAGAGTGGGAAAATATGAGAAAGTGGGTGGAAGAAAATATCCAAAAAGTGCATCAGCCCATTACAGCAATCGGGACCGGCGGTAACATCGGTAAAATTTACGAGCTGGCACACCTGTCTTCTTCAGGTGGCAAAAGGGCGCTTATTCCTATCAAAAAGATCGAAGAAGTACAGAAAGTGATAGCCAGCCACACCTACGACGAACGTATCCATATCCTCATGCTGAACCCCGACCGTGCCGACGTAATCATTCCGGCTTCCGACATATACCTCACCGTTAGCAAATGGGCCGGTGCCAAGAAAATGATGGTTCCTGAGATCGGTCTTAAAGACGGACTCATGCTCATGCTTTTCGAAAAACACAAAGACCAGGTCGAAGATATCGTGACGATCAGGAATGTGAATCAGTATCAGAAGTAGTTGTTGGTAGATAAAGTGTTCAAGTATTAGAGTTGCCCGAGGTGATTTTGTCATCCTGATGAAGGAAGGAGCTGTTATTCTCTCTTTATCTGTGATAAAATTTTAGTTAGAATTACCATAAATAATTATGAACTACTCCCGAATTATTGTTTCTGCACTGCTGGTATTTTTATTGACAAACTGTGGTCCGGAGACGAGAAATGAATCTGCAGAAATCACTCCGGTTATTGAGTCGTCGACTCCAACTTCCGTCTCCGACCTGAAATCCGGAGGCTTATATCTCCTGAAAAGTCAGGACAGCACCTACCATCTGACAAAAATCCTGGTCATCGATGACTATGCTGTTCATGTGCGAACCTACTCAACCAAATTCACTAAAAAGCCTTTAAAAATCAATTCTGACAGTCTTGATATCTTAATAGGACATGCTCCCATTGATAAAGAAGGCTTCTTATCTGGCCATCCGGAGTTGATAAAGGTCGAAGAAGTAAAAGATTCTGAACTCGAAGGTTATAAAATATATCTGGAAGCCATGAAAGAGTTAAATTAGAAGTCACTAGTACCTGTGTAGTATCACCATTATCCAAAATAAAATTATCCTGATCCTTCCTTCATCAGGATGACAAAATCAAAAGATCTTCCACTAACAACCAGCAACAATCAACTAACTAGGGCTCAAACTTAAAAAGATACGCCTGCGGCAGCTGCTGTATGATCTTGAATTTATCGGGATTCTTTTGAATGGCAGGCAACAGGTAGCGCTGCGTTGAGCTGAAACCCAGGTTCTCAAGCACCACGTATTTTACTTTTTTCGATTTCAGATCCGCAATCAGGTCCTTATCGTCTTCGGTGTATTTATAATTGCATACATATTTCCCTGAAAAGAGAAAGAATAAATCGGGCTTTCTACAGGCTACCGTTACCTCTTCTTTCACATTCGCTTTCATCCATTTGGCCAGTTCGTAGTAGTCGCCAAAATTAGGCTCGTATTTATCTTTGGCTTCTTTGTGAGCGCGTTTCACGCCTGGCATAAAAAACAGTAAGGCTATAGCAAACCACAGAGGGTTTATTCTGGTCTTCATATTCATTTTTTGAGTAAGAATGAAAGCCAGCTCCCATACACCGTAAACCAATCCGAATAAAAGAAAAGGAATGACAGGCTGTTCGAAGCGGGTTCCGTACCATACGTCAGGCCAGAGGAACAATATTCCGAAAGAAGCCGTGACATACCCCAGAATCAGCCAGCGGTATTTGGGCAGTCTGAACAAGCCGAAAAATACCAGAGCAAAGATGAACAATCCCACAAGCCAGTCACCGCCGGTAGCTTCAGTTTCATAAAGGCCCGGATTGCCCGAAGGAAAAACTCCATCTGGTACCTCCTTGGTAATGTACCTGGTGACATTGTTTAAGAAGCGCGTCATCAGGGCATTGAAATCCATGTAGCCGTCGGATGGCTTGTAATAATTCACAAGCGTCAGCGCCTTGATATAAGGGTTTCCTCCCAGGCTTTGTCCGCGCAGGAACCAGGGCAAAGCCAGAGCTACGAAGCCTGTCGCGTATGCCACGAGCATGGTCCACTTCTTATTAATAAGCAGGTAGAGCAGAATGGCTCCCACCAGGGCTATGCCCGCCGAACGTATGTAATAGGACCAGGCCAGCATCAATACCGCCAAATAGAAGGACGGACTTTTAAAGAAGGCTCTTTCGTCTTCCATATTTTTAATGAACAGAACCAGAGTAAGAGCTGAGAATAGCGTGAAGGGAATTTCACTCATCATCATCGTGGAAGAGCGAAGCAAATGGTAATTCACCAGCAGCAATGCGGATGCAATGAAAGCAAAATTCATACTTGCCGTGAGCAGAAGGAAAAGCTCAAAAAGCAGTATGACCGAAGCCAGGAACATGATCCCATTGGCAACGATTACGGTTGTGATCTTATCCGAAAATATTTTCATAACCACTCCCACAATGGCAGGGTAACCCGGAGGATAGTGATTAGCCGCTGGTTTGGTTTCGGCGCTGATGACCGAGTATCCATCTCCCTGCGCGATGGATTTACCTAACATGTAATAACTGGCACTGTCTCCTCCTTTATCCACTTTCTTATCGTAGATATAAGAATAGCTCAGAGCAAATGTAAAAGTCAGGATCAGGTAATAAATAATTCGTTCCCTGGAAAAAAAAGCAGAAGTGTTCAGCGTAGCCATGTTGTTAAAGGGTAAAAAGCAAAAATACAATTATTGAGAGCAAAGTCATAAAAATAAAAAACACGGCGTTGGGCCGTGTTTTTTTAAAGAATAAATTTTAAAATTAAGGAGCGACTATAAAGCCATAAGCGGTGTAAACAGAACCTATAAGTCCCAATAAAATCATGGCGCCGAAAAATGTTTTTCTTCCCTGATCGGAAGGGCTGATAAGACAAATCCCACCCATTACGAGGCAAATGGGTAGGAATAAATTTGCTTTATCAAAAAGATCACAGGCGTCTCCCAGTTTGGCGATAGCCGAATCCCAATCTTTAACCCCTACTACTTTACCCATTTCGTTTTTTCCCGTTTCTTCATTCATCACTTCTTGCACCCACTCTTCTTTTGGGATATTATCAGAGCCCTTCATGATCTCATTCTTTTCCTTTTCCTTGGTGGCAATTTTTTTGCTGAGCTTTTTAAGCAGACTATCGATACCTGCCGTTTTATCGGAAGGAATAATGCCCGCACTTACAAAAGACTTCATCAGGTCCATCTGCCCTTCATACATGTTTTCCTTGATGCTTTTAGACTGATACCAGGCGTATGCTTCGCCTTTGGCGATCACTGCTTTAATTTCATCTCCGCCATACTTCCCGCCTCCCACGTTTGCAATAGCGAGAATGGCGGCAAAAACCCCAAGAAGGAGCCCGCACCAGGTTTCCATTTTATTGGATTTTTTTTCTTCAGTTTCTTCAGACATAGAAATTTGTAGGTTATAGGTTTAAAAATAAAGGATATGCGTACCTATTAGGTCCGGCCGCATAGCTTCTAAAATAAAAATAATTTAATTCAGTTAAAAGAGCAATCGATCAGAAGAGCTTGGAGGCCCAGACATCTTCTTTGGTTACTTTATAAAATTCTTCGTGC
This sequence comes from Cytophagaceae bacterium, assembly GCA_045805025.1. Lineage (GTDB taxonomy): Bacteria > Bacteroidota > Bacteroidia > Cytophagales > Cytophagaceae > DATMOV01. Next base: position 7,408 of record JBJMLY010000180.1, read on the forward strand.
ACATTAAAGGCTTTTTCGCCATTCGCTTCTTTCTTCACATAGGTGCCGTCTTCCAGCAATTCATAGGAATTCACATTATCCTTCAGGTTGTAATCCAGCGTATTAATGGCCTGCTGCTTCAGGAATGGATCCACGATCAGGAACAGCGATTCGATCCTTCTTTCGAAGCTTCGCACCATGATGTCGGCGCTTCCACCATATACTTTAGGATCTCCATTGTTATGAAAATAGTAAACCCTGGAGTGCTCCAGAAAATTACCGACAATGGATTTTACGTAAATGTTTTCGCTCAAGCCTACTCTTCCCGGCCGCAGACAGCACATACCACGGATGATCAGCTTCACAGGCACTCCTGCTTTAGAAGCTTCGTATAATACGTCGATGGTGGAATTGTCCTGCAGGGAGTTCATCTTGATCACGATACCGCTGGGCAGACCCTTGCTGGCATTATCCGCTTCCTTGCGGATCAGATCGATCAGCTGCTGGCGCATGTCTCCCGGCGCCGTGATCAGGTTCTGATAAAGGTTCGGCAGAGAATGTCCGGTAATTACATTGAAAAATTCATTGATGTCATGACCATACACTTCATTGCTGCTGAGCAGTCCGAGATCGGTATAAAGTCTGGATGTTTCTTCGTTATAATTTCCGCTGGACATGTGCACGTAGCGGATCACGCGTTCATCTTTATCTTTTCTGACAATCAGAAGAAGCTTGGTATGGGTTTTTAGTCTGCCGATTCCATAAATCACAAAACATCCGGCTTTTTGCAGCCTTTGCGCCTCCTTGATGTTGTTCTCTTCGTCAAAGCGGGCCTTCACTTCAAAAAGTACGGAAACGTGTTTGCCATTTTCAGCCGCCTTCAGCAGGGCATTGGTTACACGTGAGCCTTTGGCAACCCGGTAGATAGTGGCCTTAATAGCCAGCACATTGGGATCTTCGGCTGCTTTTTCGAGCAAGTCGATCACGGGCTGAATGCTGTTGTAGGGATGGTGAAGCAGCAGGTCTTTCTTCTTGAGGTATTCAAAAAGATCGGTATCCTCGGTTCCTGTATAGCTTAAAGGTACTACCGGCACCGGCAGTCCGGGCATTTTGTCTTTAAAATCCGTATGATTCACAATCTGCCACAAACCCGTGAGGTCGAGCAACTGGCCGGTCACAAAAATATTGTTTTCGTCAATTTCCCACCGCTCAGTCAGGATTTTCATCATGTAGGATGAATAACCCGGATTGATTTCAACCCTGACCACCCTACCCGTACGCCTGGTCTTGAGCTTACGTTTGATCTCATCGATGAACTGGTCTTCCATTTCATCGCTTTCGTCAATAGAAAAATCGCCGTTACGGGTAATGCGGAAAAGATCTACAGAAATTATTTCTACGTTTCGGAACAGCCGTTCGATCTTCCAGCGGATGATATCTTCAATGGGAACGAAGAGAATCTTCTCATCCCGGTCGATTTCGTAAAACCTGGGAAGGTTCTGGGGAAGTTGAACAAAGGATAATCTTTTCTGATCTTTGGAAGCACCCGGACTCTTGGTCACCACGCCCAGCACCTGGAGTTTATTCATCAGGATGGGGA
>JBJMLY010000181.1:0-10151 GCA_045805025.1 Cytophagaceae bacterium
TATACCTGGAAATGCAGAGCCCTGGCATCGGCTACCCCATTGTGCTGGCCATCGCCGCAGCCCTTCTCTATTTTGTACCCTCCTACCTGAACGGCCTGGCCCAGAACTGGGAGATCCTGCTATTTTTTGTCGGACTGATGCTGCTGGCGCTCGAGATCTTTGTGATCCCAGGCTTCGGTATCACCGGCATCACCGGAATACTGCTCTGCTTTGCCTCTCTGGTACTCGTTATGCTGAACAACAACTTCTTCGATTTTTCTTTTGTATCGGGCGAATCGGTCATACAGGCGCTGACCGTTGCCCTGATCGGAATGATCGGCGTCATCTTTCTCATCATTTTCGGAACACCGAAATTGCTGGGTACGCGTTTTTTCAAAAATGTGGCCCTGCAGACCCAGATGGACAATAAGGAAGGCTATACCTCGAACTTCAACAAAGAAGCCATGCTGGGAAAAACAGGAGTGGCCCATACCGTGCTGAGACCTTCGGGCAAGATCATGATCGGCGAAACTATTTATGATGCCTTCTCCACCGGTGACTTCATAGAAAAAGATACCCAAATTGTGGTGATCGATGACTCAACCAGCTCTTTAAAAGTAAAAAAGAAAGCATGAAGATCCTGGGGATAATTCCTGCACGCTACGCCTCTACCCGGTTTCCGGCCAAAGCCCTGGCCGACATCCATGGCAAATCCATGATCAGGCGGGTATATGAACAGGCCTGCAAAGCTTCTTCTCTGTCAAGGGTTATTGTCGCCACCGATCACGAAGAAATTTTAAACCATGTAAAGTCATTCGGCGAAGCCGTAATGACGAATCCCGAACATCAGAGCGGCACAGACCGCTGCCAGGAAGTTCTCCAGCAAATGAAAGAGCCTTTTGACTACGTGATCAATATCCAGGGAGACGAACCTTTCATCATGCCTGAACAGATTGATCTCCTGGCATCCTGCCTGAATTCTGCGGGTGTAGAGCTGGCCACCCTGGTCAAAAAGATCAGCGACCAGGAAACCTTATTCAACCCGAACACGCCCAAGGTTATTTTTAATAAGGATCATGAAGCTATCTATTTCAGCAGACAGACAATTCCTCACCTGAGAGGAATTCATCAGAAAGACTGGCTGACGCATCATACTTTTTATAAGCATATCGGCATCTATGCCTACCGCAGCGATATCCTGGCAAAGATCACAAAGCTTCCGGTTTCCTCACTCGAAAAATCGGAAGCCCTGGACCAGCTGAGGTGGATTGAAAATGGCTACCGTATTAAAGTAGCCATCACTGAATTTGAAACGATCGGAATTGATACGCCGGAAGATCTGCTGAAAGCGGCCTCACTCTATAAAAAAGAGTAAGTCACAAACTTCTTATTTTTTCTTATCCCGTTTTTCGTCCATTTTACGGTCCAGGCTGTCAATGGCGGCGCTGGTTTTGTCCTTAAACGCTTTCCAGTGTTCTTTAAAATCGGAACTGGTGGTATCCTTATGGTAGCTTTGGCGTTCGGTTTCCATCTTATCGATTCTTTCGTTGATCTTTTTTCCCAGGTCTCCGCCTTTCTGCTTCGCTTTAACCCCCAGTTTGTTCAAGCGCTCTTTAATGTCTTCGCTTTCTTCACGCCAGCGCGTTTTGTCTATGGCAAGACTGTCATTTTTCACTTCCTTGGTAATGACGGTGGTGGTATCGCCGTTCACGATGGTCTTTTCTTCGACCTTTGTTTTCTCCTGGCACGAGAATAGAAGAATGCCGGCCATAATAAAAAGAATGCTGCTGATAATGCTGACGACTGATCTGAGTTTATCCATGATAAGGTTATTATTTATTTTCTAACAACCATAGTAACAGGGATTCTCCCGCTTTTGTTATGGATTTACCCTCCGGCCTTCTTTGCTTTATACCCAGCCTTTTCCAGAATCAGCATCAGTTTATCCCGGCAATCGCCTTGAATCAATACTTCTCCATCTTTTACGCTGCCGCCAGTCCCGCATTTGGATTTAAGCATTTTGCCCAGTTCCTCCAGGTCCGATTCTGTTCCGATAAAGCCTTTGACCAGACTTACGACTTTACCTCCTCCCCTGCGATCCAGAAAAATTCTCAGGTCCTGCTGACCGGCAGGAAGTGTCGTCGCTTCTTCTTTGCCGCTGAATGTATATTCGAAATTATTGTCTGTGGAATAGACAATACCATCACGGTCTTTTCTTTTTTTGCTCATATATGGTGTATCCGCTATAAATAACCGTTTAAAATAATTTCAAGGGCCTCATAACAATTTATTTTTGGGCCATGTTAGATTAATATGAAAGGTAAAAGTAGTGAGAATAGTGATAAATAGAATAAAAGATTAAACGTGAAATAACCATGGAAAAGCAATATCCTATACATAAATATCAAGATATGATTGAAACTTTATTGAACACAGCGATCGCCTGCGAACGCTGCGCCAATAAAAGCGAAAATGAAAACATCATGCAGCGTGCCGTGATGTTGAACAGAGACGCTGTAGAACTGTTCAAACAGGCCGTAAAGCTGCTGAAACACGATTCCGAGGTAAGCGGACAGTTTATCCAGATCTGTGAAGAGGTAGCCAGAATGACGGCCGAAGAATGCAACAACAACCTGAACATAGAATATGTGAAGACTTGTGCGGATGCATGCAATATGTGTGCGGATGCATGCAAGAACCACCGCATCAATGTCGGCATGGCCGCCCCAAGATTGAATGCCGCTTAACCAGGCATTGGTTTCTTATAAGAACACAAAAAGACAGCCTTCCGGGCTGTCTTTTTGCACTTAAACCCCCGTAAAAGATTATTTATCAAGTTTTTTACTCCCGGCTGAAACCCGGAAATATTTTTTCCGTTTAGGAGGGGACAACGATTTTTTGATTTAAAAATCACTATTTTCAAGCTTAATTAGACCTAAAGACTTAATAACCCTTAACCAAAGACCCATGAAACAAAGAATTCTACTCCTACTAGTCTCTGTAGCGTTGTTTACAGCCTGCAGTCAGCACTTATGCCCAACCTATTCAGACAGCGGGGCTGGAAAGAAACATCACGCACAGCACCATCATTCACCCAACCACCATCCATAATCCAGGACTATTAACCCTAAGCATTACTAAATCACATTAAAAATAGCCTTGCAGCAGCATGGCTATTTTTTTTGCCTTATACCCAACAGGTTCAGTCTTTAAAAAAAATTACATTATTGATGAATTTTGTTAAATTTATAGCAATAAATCCTCAAAAAATTGAAAATTCTGGTAGTTGAAGATGAAGCCAATGTGGTTTCATTTATAAAAAAAGGACTGGAAGAGCAGCATTACCACGTGGAAGTGGCCTACGACGGACAAACAGCCGTACGCCTCGCCATGCAAAGTGACTTCGATCTGATCATCATGGATGTGATCATCCCTCAACTGTATGGAATTGAAGCATGCCGCAAGATCAAGGAATTTGACAAAAAAATGCCGGTAATCATGCTCACGGCTCTTCGAAGCACTGACGACATAGTAACGGGCCTGGATGCCGGGGCCGACGACTATCTGACCAAGCCTTTTAAATTCAAGGAACTGCTGGCAAGAGTAAGAGCACTCAGCCGCCGCAAATCCCTGGACGACCAGAGCATGGCTTTCCGGATTGCGGATCTGGAAGTAGACCTGGATTATAAAACCGTAAAAAGAGGCGGCAAGGCCATTACCCTTACCTCCAAGGAATTTTCCCTGCTGGAATATTTTGTAAAAAATAAGGGCAGGATCCTGTCAAGAGTCCAGATCCTCGATAATGTCTGGGAAGTGGACTTCGATATGGGTACTAACGTGGTCGATGTATATATCAATTACCTCCGGAATAAAATCGACAAAGGCTTCTCCCCTAAACTTATCCATACTGTCATAGGCATGGGGTATGTGCTTAAAGAAGATGACTCCGAATGAAGATCCGGCATAAGATCATTATCATTTACAGTATCCTTACTGCCTTTATACTTTTAGCGCTCAGCATTTTTGTCTATATATTTTCCAACATCTATACCGAAGAGATGTTTTACACCCATCTCCGCGAAAAAGCGACACTCACCGCTCAGATACACCTGGAGCAGGACGAACTGGAACATCTGATCTTAAGTAAAATCCGCGAAGAGCATCTGCTCGACGAACTGCCGGAAGAGGTTATTGAGATCTACGACGAAAACAATAAGCTTCGTTTTGTGGAAGAGGATCATCTCACCGACAGCCTTTTTTATGCCGCCCCGATCCTGAACAAAATCCGTAAGAAGAAATACCTGGAATTCAGGGACGGCGAAAGACAATGCGCCGGTATGCTTTACCACGACAACCAGGGCCAATTCGTGATCATCGTTTCGGCCATCGATTACCACGGTATTGATAAAATGAAAACCCTGGTGGAAGACCTGGCCATGGGATTCCTGCTCAGCATCATACTCGTGCTCATCGTAGGTAACTTATTTGCCCGGCAGATCCTGAAACCTATTACCAAAATCGTGCGTGAAGTAAACGACATTCAGCCTTCCAGTCTGAGCCAGCGTATCGACGAAGGCAACTCAAGGGATGAGCTTGCTCAGCTTGCCATTACCTTCAACAAAATGCTGGAGCGGCTGGAAAAAGCCTTCGAGGGACAGAGGAACTTCATCAACAACGCTTCACACGAACTTAAGAATCCACTCACCGCCATACTCGGTCAGCTGGAAGTAACGCTTCACAAAACAAGAACTCAGGAAGAGTATGTGCAGACGCTCGAGACCGTTTACAAAGAAACGGAACGAATTGATACGCTGATCACGGAGCTGCTGAACCTGGCGAAAACCGATTACGAGAATGAGAAGCTGATCAAGGAAACCGTTCAGGTGGATGAAGTGGTGCTGAATGTAATATCCGAAGTAAAGCATATCTACCCTGAAGCTTCCATCAAAGTGGATTATGGAAAAATGCCGGATCAGAGCTCAGGCTTCCTGGTCAAAGGAAATGCACAGCTGCTGAGGATCGTCTTCATGAATCTTTTTGAGAACGCGTGTAAATACTCAGACAGCAAACCTGTTACCTGCCTTCTTCATGCGGAGCAGGGATTCATCGATGTTGATATTTCCGATCAGGGGATCGGGATTCCGGACCAGGAAATCCAACGGGTATTTCAGACATTCTACCGCGGAGAAAATGCACGCCGCTATAAAGGATCCGGCCTTGGCTTATCGCTCACAGAACAGATTATACGTCTTCACAACGGCAAGATGATCATCCATTCAGAAGTCGATGAGGGAACTACTGTTCTGGTCAGTCTTCCTGCCATCGGGTAGTTCCCCTCCGACTCGTCCACACTAAAATTTTACAAAGATCCTGTCCGCGCCTTCGCCCTGCAGGGTAGGGATCTGATCGATGCCGTACATTCTTCTGGCCTGATAAGGCACTCCTTCTGAATTATCCGTCACATACCGGAAGATTTCTTCGAAAGTCAGCTGGTTGTCTTTATTGTAATCGGCATTTTTATCCTTGATCGCCTTCAGGAAAAAATAGGTGAACATCCCGTGCTGCTTTTCATTGTACCAGGTCGAAACCTGATTGCTGGATGATGATGCCAACAGAAGCCCGTTACGGATTCCATTCGCTCCCTGGGATTTGAGGAGTGCCGGAGAAATGTTGTCATATATATTGGCGCCCGAGAAGCATGCATCCAGCACCACGGTAACCGAACGCGCCGGAAGCAAGGCCAGGTTTTCGTAAAACACATCGGTTGAATATCCGCCCAGCTCTACATACTGAGGATCGCATTCCACCGGCACGAAATAACTGCGCTGATCTTTCAGGCCGGGGGCACCGTGACCGGAATAAAATATATAGAGGTCGCTCTTCCCCGGCTTCAGGCTATTGTAAAGCTTGCCCTGTGAATTGCCTTTATCTCCGAATAAGGTAACGAAGTCGGAATAGGAGGCGTTTTCATAGTAAAGGATATTTCCTTCTTTGAATCCCAGCACACGTATCAGGTAGTTTTTCATACTTCTGGCATCGTTCACCGCATAGTTCACACTTTTGGTTTTGGTGTATGCCGAATTACCGATGATCACGGCAATGGCGTCGGGATTTACCGTACTGGTCATCGGAATATTATCATCCACATCGGAAAATGTATAGGATGTGGTATTGGGTCTGATGACGGAAGATTGCCCTTCCGCATACACTTTTTTCAGCTCCAGTCCCAGCGGAAACACGCCTCCGTAGCGGGCCTGACTTTCTGAGAGCACAACACGGACAGGCAACTGATTGGCTCCGTTGTAATTATTATTGACAGCGATGGAGAACCGGATCGTTTTAGTTTCTCCCGGATGAAGATTGCCGATCACCTGACTCAGCGCTGCCGGATTGATGCATACAATATTGGCATCGTCGATCCGGAATACGGCTCTTACATCCTGCGCGCTGGCAAGACCTTTGTTCTGTACGAGCACGGAAACTTCAATCGTTTCATTTTTCTCGATCTGATAATTGCCATTGCCCTGGGTTTCCAGAATATTTGCTTCCACAAAGCTGAGCTGTGGAACTTTCGGCGACTGCGTGCTTACCGTCAGATCGAAAGGAGATGGCTGAAAGCCACGCTCTTCTTCGAAGCTCACTCTGAACGTAATTTCTCCATTCTGCAAGGTATTGTCCGAACGCAGATTCACCGTGATGGTCTGAGTCTGTCCGGCAGCAATGGCAGAAACCAGATTGGCTTTGTCGTAGGTAATAGCCGCACCCGCATCAGAAGTTACATTCACACGCAGATTCTTGGCCGTACCCTTACCTTCGTTAGAGATCTTGAATATCAGCTGAGCCGACTCATTTCCTTCCAGCATGTTGTTTCCTGAAAGATCCTGAAATTTGACGGTGGCCGTAAGAGCCGGCACGCCGGCTTCCGAATTATTCTGCATGGTCACCTGCTCTTCATAGTACAGAGCCTGTTTCTGTTTTCCGAAGGAGTATACACTTCCGGTAATAGGGTGCGTGATCTGTATATTAAAAACATCATAGGTGACACAATTTTCCATCAGCTGCTGTACGCCCTTCACCTCGATATTTTTCAGATTTTCCTTAAAGCTTCTGGCTTCGGAAGCAGGCATATGAATATTTTCAGTTACCCCATTGATCCGTATCGGATAGGTCTGGTTATCGGCATTGTACATTCCTATCGATTCGATCGGAAATGTAAGCACCTTATAGGAATTTTTGATCTTCTGCTTTTTCAGGAGAGGATAATTCTGTTTATACTTCTGAATCACCGAAGCTCTGTAAGCTTCCGCGCTTTGTTTGCGGGCTTCATACTCCGCACTGCTTTCAAATTCATCTTTGGGTGCAAAGAGCTTGGCATTGGCATTGAGATCGGCCTGTATGTCGTTCTTATAAAAATAGGTGATGTTGATATTACTGCAATCCCATAATCTGATCGTTTTATCAGAGCTTCCACTGATGATATAATTACCGTCGGGACTAAAAGCTACGGTATTTACATGACCCGTATGACCATGGTAGTTTGCCAGGACCGCTCCATTGCTGACATCCCATACCCTTACCGTGCTGTCGTAACTGCCGCTGACCAGAAAATTTCCATCGGGACTGAAGGCTACCGCATACACATGACCGGTATGCCCTAAAAAAGTTCTTACCTGTCTGCGTGTCGCTACTTCCCATACTCCGATGCTGTGGTTGGTATTTCCCGAGGCCAGGTATTTTCCATCGTAGCTGAAGCTCAGCGCATGCACATTTTCAGCATGTCCATGCAGCGTCGCTCCCGAGATAAAGTAATCGTTGGAAAGCTCCCAGAATCGGATCGTATGGTCGTTGCTTCCACTAGCAAGGATTTTACCGTCGGGACTGAAGGCAAGTGCATTCACATGGCCCCAGTGGCCCAGAAGCGTTTGAAGATGCTTTCCTGTTTCAATATTCCAGATCTCTACCGACATACTCTCATCCACGCCGCTGGTAGCAAGGTACTTTCCGTTGGGACTGATTGCAATGGCTTTCACTCCTCCTGTATGTTTGCCTTCAAAGCTCCGGATTTTCCTTCCGCTCGCCAGGTCGTACAGGTAGGTAGAATGATTTGCACTGGCCAGAAGCTTTCCGTCAGAACTGACAGCCAGCGCGTGTACCGGGCCGGTATGATCCGCCCTGCTCTGAATGGTTCTCACGACCGTGCCGCTGGAAACATTCCATTGCTTGATCGTGTGATCCGAACATCCGCTTACGAAGCTTTGTCCGTCCGGACAGAAACTAAGACAATGCACATGCCCCAGGTCCTTTCCCTGGTAAGAACGTACTTCCTGAGAGAATAGATTCCCGCATGAAAGCAGAATGGCGATTAAAAATAGTGTCGGTTTCATAACTTTAGTAGTTAGTGTGGAAATATCAATAGGTTATTGTTTTTTGATAATGCTTAAATCGATGCGCTGCATCTGAACCTGTCCGGAAGAACGAACGCCGGCAAGCCATGTATAAAAATCGGATGAGCCGAGTGAGCGAGGCAGTTTATATCCCTTGCCCGCCAGCTCATCCGATAGCCCCTCTCCCGAAGCCGGCGCAAGCATCGGCTTGGTAAGAGGTTCTTTGGAAAAAAGAAGGTAAACCGAATTGTTCTCGATATCAGACCTGGTGAACATCTGATAATGATCAATCTCATAGCTCTGTCCTCCGCAATCCGAAGACGCTCTTTTTCCCGAAAAGAACATATACTCCTGATCCGCCGTCACGGGCATTCCCTGCTCCTGACAGGAAGGAGCAGAAGTATAAGGTAAGATCCTGTATGAACTGCTGTTGTCATCCAGGTATATAGTCAGATAACCGCTTTCCGGACTTCTGAAGAACAGGTAGAAATCGTCCCCGTTATAAAAATCGCGGGTTTCGAAATTCTTCTTTGGTTGAGACAATGTAAGCGCTGAGAAACTCACCGGAGGTGTACTGATTTCCCTGGCGGAAACATAGATCTCGCATTTCAGGTCTATCCTGTCTTCTTTTTGTCCGTTGACCTGCGTCACATAATTGATCCTTCTGATCTTCTTATCCAGCACTTCGATGACCTCTCCTTTCACGTAGGTATTGGCGATGGTGTTGAAGACCGATTGTGTCTCGACCATCGTACCTGTATTCACATTTCTAAGAAAAGTCGTATTCCCCTGGATCACCAGCTTGCCGAAGGCCTGCTCCAGCGCATTGATGACCGCCAGATCAGAGACTCTTTTTTCGGCCTGGGCAAGCGTCTCCAAACGCTGGTTCCATTCAGTCTGGGCTTCTCCTCTGATCTTCACCAGAGCTTTGCTCTGCGCGAAGATCTGAGAGGTTGCCATACTCAGGATCAGGATCAATATGTTTGCAAGTTGTTTCATGATCGGCGGGAAGTTTTAATTACTCGATTCCCATTAATTTATTAAGCTGCTCTTCATTCATTTTCAGTTTTTCTCTCAGCTCTTTTTTTACTGCTTTTTTAGCAATGTCCATCGATTGTTTGCGGTCATAAAAAATACGCACCTGAACTTCTACATTGTCCGATCCGACGTTTCTGTATATTTTAAATACAGGATCTATATAGCCCAGCTGGGTGGCAATAATATTCTTTGCGGACTGCACGATCTCGGTGACTGAAGCCGCCTCTTCCCTGCTCAGCTGCGCATTGCCCATATTGGCTGTGATGAGCGAGCTGATATTCGTCTCTACCAAACCCGCCAGCTGAAGCTTTGCGAGCTCAATCGCCTGCATTTCTGCCACAGACTTCGATTGGGCTACCCCATTACCATCGGCGGTGATGAACAAAGGCATTCCTTTATCATCTTCCGAATATTGCTTTGTCCAGGCTTTTTCAACGGTTTTATCCATCGGCAGAGAACCGGGATTTACAGTCCATCCTTCTTTCTTGAGCTTGCTGGCTTCTTTCCTGGCCTGCTTAGTAGCCTTTGCTTTTATGTCTTTTCTTAATTGCCTGTCTCCGTCTGCGTGAAGGGAAACAGAGGAAAGAATCATCATACAGATTATTCCGAAAATTACTGGTGACTTTTTCATATACGTTTTTTTAGTAGGTGGAAAAATTAATTTTTTATTTATATACTAATTAACGGACAGGCGATTAGATAATAATTAAGGACGGATTATAAACAGATTAAATTTTCAGAAGCAGTAAA
>JBJMLY010000182.1:0-7434 GCA_045805025.1 Cytophagaceae bacterium
AGAGGATAGTGACCAGCACCCAGCGAAAAGCAAAAAGAATTCTGTTGATGGTTTTGGTCCATGGAGCATTCTTCTGATACAGCAGCCATGCATATCCAAACCCTGCCAGCAGGCAAAGCAGAATAAACCAGGGCGAGTGTTCTGTAAGGATTTTGAATTTATCCATAATTTAGTGCTTGGTGCTTAGTGCCCAGTGCACTGGAATAAAATTGAAGAAATTGATCTGTACAATAAATTAGCGATTAGCAAGACCAGAGAAATATTTAGTATATATCCCGGTGCTTGCCCCTAATCTGAGCACTGAGCACCGGGCACTAAGCACTATGTCAGCATTCCCCCATCAACCTGCAGTACCTGTCCGGTCATGTACCTGGAAAGGTCTGAAGCGAGGAAGATCGCGCAATCCGCTACCTCTTCGGCTTTTCCGGCTCTCTTCAAAGGAATACCCTTGTTCCACTCTTCGATCACTTTAGGATCCAGCGTTCCGGTCATTTCGGTTTCAATGAATCCAGGAGCTATAGCGTTAGACCTGATATTTCTTGAACCCAGCTCCAGCGCTACCGATTTCGTAAATCCGATGATACCAGCCTTGGAAGCCGAGTAGTTTGCCTGTCCGGCATTTCCTCTTAACCCCACCACCGAAGTGATGTTGATGATGGATCCGTATTTCTGCTTCATCAGCTGCTTGATGGCTGCTTTCGTCAGGTTGAATACTGATTTTAAGTTGATATTAATAACCGTATCCCATTGTTCTTCGGTCATTCTCATGAGCAGGCCGTCTTTGGTTACGCCCGCATTGTTCACCAGTACATCCAGCGTTCCGAAATCAGAAACGACTTTATTGATGAGCTCTTCTGCCGCTTTATGGTCGGAAGCGTCGGAACGGTAGCCAATCGCTTTAATGCCCAGGGCAGCCAGTTCATTTTCCAGGGCTAAGCCTTTTTCTACGCTTGAGAGGTAGGTAAATGCCACGTTGGCACCCTCCTGAGCGAAACGGATGGCCATGGCGCGCCCGATGCCCTTGGAGGCCCCGGTAACCAGAATATTTTTTCCTTGTAAAATTTTCATGTTTAGGTTCAAGTTATAATAATCGTCAAAAATAAAGCAATAATTGGAAAATCAGAAGTAAATCGCTGTGAATGGCCGGGGCTTTTTACTTTCTGCTCAAATACGTTAAATTTGCAGAGATTCATCAAACTTTTATAAAATGTCTGCAAAATATGATTTAATAGTGATCGGCAGTGGCCCGGGTGGTTATGTGGCTGCAATCAGAGCTTCTCAGCTGGGAATGAAGGTGGCCGTTGTGGAAAGATCGGAATTGGGTGGTATATGCCTTAACTGGGGCTGTATCCCGACCAAGGCCCTGTTAAAGAGCGCACAGGTTTTTGAATATATCAAACACGCCAAAGATTATGGCATCAATGTAAGTGGAGCCGATGCCGACTTTAATGCCGTGGTGAAGAGAAGTCGTGATGTAGCGGGCGGAATGAGCAAAGGTATTCAGTTCCTTTTCAAAAAGAATAAGATCGATCATATCGCAGGCTTTGGAAAGCTTCTGGGCAACAAGAAGGTGGAAGTGAGCGATGATAAAGGAAAGAAAGAAGTTTATACGGCGGATCATATCATCCTGGCAACAGGAGGCAGATCAAGGGAGCTTCCGAATGTAAAGATCGATAACGAAAAGATCATCGGTTACAGAAAAGCCCTGGTGCTTGACAAAAAACCGGAGTCAATGGTGATCATGGGTTCCGGCGCCATTGGTGTTGAGTTCGCATATTTCTATAATGCCATGGGCACCAAGGTGACCATCGTGGAATTTATGCCTAATATCGTTCCCGTAGAAGACGAAGATGTTTCTAAGGCGCTGGAAAAAGATTTCAAAAAAGCCGGCATCAATATCATGACCAATGCTTCTGTGGAGTCGGTCGATACATCAGGAAAGAAATGCAAGGTGAAAGTGAAGACGGCAGGCGGACAGGAAATCATCGAGTGCGACATCGTACTTTCTGCCGTAGGTATCAGCACCAATATTGAAGGAATCGGACTGGAGCAGGTGGGAGTGGCTACCGATAAAGGTAAAGTAGTGGTTGACGATTACTATAAAACTAATATTCCAGGCATTTATGCCATCGGCGATATCGTGAAAGGACAGGCCCTGGCGCACGTCGCTTCCGCCGAAGGAATTATCTGCGTGGAAAAAATTAAAGGCCATAATCCTGAGCCTTTGAACTATGGAAATATTCCCGGATGTACGTACTGCTCGCCCGAAATTGCTTCTGTTGGTTTAACAGAAAAACAGGCCAAAGAAAAAGGCTATCAGATCAAGGTGGGTAAATTTCCGTTTACGGCTTCAGGAAAAGCAAGCGCCGCGGGTGCCAAAGAAGGATTTGTAAAAGTAATTTTTGATGCCAAGTACGGCGAATGGCTGGGTGCTCACATGATCGGAGCCAATGTAACGGAGATGATTGCCGAAGTGGTGGTGGCCAGAAAGCTGGAAACGACCGGGCATGAGATCATTAAGGCTGTTCACCCGCACCCGACCATGTCTGAAGCCATCATGGAAGCCGCGGCAGCAGCTTATGATGAGGTGATCCATCTTTAATTTTGAATTATGAGTTTTGAATTTTGAATTGAATTAACATTTAAATAACTAAAAAGCCCAGTACCATATCGGTCTGGGCTTTTTAGTTATTTGTAATTCAAAACTTAAAACTCAACGCTCAAAATTCATTTTTTCACGCTCACCAGATATACTCCTCCGAAGATCAGCAGCGAATACAGCGTTTTTTCTACGGTGAGCAAATCTTTGCCCAGCCAGACTGCAATTAAGGTCGTGAGCACAGGCTGAATGTAAACATAGATGCCAGCCACAGAGGGATCCACAAATTTTAATGCCGTTACATTAAGATAGTAGGCGAGGAGTGTCGAAAAGAAGACTATAAATGCCAGCGACCAGAACACATGCTCCGGCATGGTATGCCATTGGATCTGCAGGAGCTCATGATAGCCGAAAGGCATGGTCATGAGCGTTCCCAGTGTGAACACCCAGGCAACAATCGTAAGTCCGTGATAGCGGGCCATCAGGGGCTTTACAAGCACCATAAAGAAAGAGTAGCTGAGCGCATTGATGATGATCATCATATCTCCCAGATAATGCGCTTCCGCAGATTGTTTGGCCGAGCTCAGCAGCAGTAATATGGCCCCGCTGGCTCCCAAAGCAATGCCGCAGATTTTCATGACTGTGATCTTTTCGCGAATCATAAAAGCGGAGATCAGCAATACAAAAGCAGGAACGCTGCATTGAAGCAGGGAGGCATTGATGGGTGTAGTCAGGTTCAGCCCTTCATAGAACAAAAGCTGGTTGCAGGCAATACCGAAAAAGGCGCAGAGCAGAATGCGAAGAAAGTCTTCCCGGAAATTAATTTTTTCCCGGATAAGCGTCAGCTGCAGAACCCAGAAAACGATGATGGCTCCCAGTCCGCGTATGACAATAATGGCCGCCGGAAGTATATAATCGGGCATGACAATTTTTGAGATAGAATAATTAAAGCCTGCAATCAGGGCGGCAAAGAGCAGGACAAAGTGGACTTTCATCGAATTCACATACAAAAGTAGGATATCGCAGGCTAATGAGCATGCGATCAAACATCTTTTTGCATTTCGGGGGAACCTCCCGATCCATAAAAAGCATTATATTGTTATCTGTTTTGATAACCGATCATGTTTGAATCCAACATACCGCTGGCAGAAAGAATCCGTCCATCCTCGCTGGATACCTTTATAGGACAAAAGCATCTGGTGGGTGAAGGCGCCGTGATACGTAGGGCTATCGCTCAGGGAACAATTCCTTCCATGATTTTGTGGGGACCGCCCGGCGTTGGTAAAACCACCTTGGCCAATATTATTGCCAATCAGCTTAAAAGACCTTTTTATATTCTCAGCGCCATCAGTGCGGGAGTGAAAGATGTGCGGGAAGTAATCGAGAGGGCCAAAGGCCAGAGCAAAACGATCCTGTTTATTGATGAAATTCACCGCTTCAGCAAATCACAGCAGGATGCTTTGCTGGGCGCCGTGGAAAAAGGAACGATTACCCTGATTGGCGCGACTACTGAAAATCCTTCCTTCGAAGTGATATCCGCCTTGCTTTCCAGGTGTCAGGTTTATGTGCTGAAGGCCCTGGAAAAAGAAGATCTGGTGGGCTTGCTGAATTTTGCCATCAGTCATGATGCAGCGCTTAAAGAAAAAAATATTGAATTAAAAGAGTACGAGGCCCTGCTGAATATTTCAGGTGGTGATGCCAGAAAACTGCTGAATCTGCTTGAGTTAGTAATCACCTCGATCAATAAGAAAGAAATAGTGATTACGGACGAAGCGGTTATGGATGTAGCGCAGCGTCGTGTGGCGATGTACGATAAAAAAGGAGAGATGCATTACGATGTGATCTCTGCCTTCATCAAGTCTGTTCGCGGAAGCGATCCGAACGGGGCCATATACTGGCTGGCCCGTATGATCGAAGGAGGGGAGGATGTGGCTTTTATCGCGCGAAGACTGGTGATCCTGGCTTCGGAGGATATCGGCAATGCCAATCCCACCGCCCTGGTCATGGCTACCAATTGCTTTCAGGCAGTCAAGATGATCGGCTATCCTGAATCGGATATTATCCTTTCGCAGTGTACAGCTTATCTGGCCGCTTCACCGAAAAGCAACGCTTCCTACATGGCTATTCGTCAGGCCCAGGATCTGGTACGCCGGCACGGCGACCTTCCGGTACCTTTTCATATCCGCAACAGTCCGACAAAATTTATGAAGGACCTGGGTTACGGGAAGGAATACAAATATTCGCACGATTACGAAAATAATTTTGAAAAGCAGGAATACCTTCCTGATGAGATCAGCGGAACCACCCTATACGATCCCGGAAACAATGCCCGCGAGAATGAACTCCGTCAGCGGCTGAAAAAGCTGTGGCAGGAAAAATACGGGTATTGAAACAGATAACAGAAACAGTAAGCTGTAACAGTAAAGGGCGATAGTTCAGGGTCAACCCATTCAGCATTAATAATTTTTACTGTGGACTTTTAATAAATCCTTGAATTTCAACCCGCCATACATCATGTGAACAAAATCTTTCCTCTCTGCGGTTATAAAGGAGTAACAAAATATGATGGGTATGAAAGTGAGAACATTGAATGATCTTTTTGTGGATATGATCAAGGACCTTTATAGTGCGGAGTCCCAGATTATAAAGGCGTTACCTAAAATGGCTAAAAAAACCAAGACGCCTGAATTAAAAAAGGGCTTTGAAATGCACCTGGAGGAAACTGTCGGGCAAAGAGAAAGGCTTGAACAGATTGCCGAAATGCTTGATGTAAGTCCGAAAGGAAAGAAATGTGTTGCCACAGAGGGTCTGGTGGATGAGGCAGAAGAAACGATCAGCGATGTAAAAGATCCTGAGGTACTGGATGCTGCACTTATCGGAGCTGCCCAGAAAGTGGAACATTACGAAATCGCAAGCTACGGTACTGCTATTACACTGGCCAAAATGCTGGGTCTGGACGATAAGATCATCGATCTGCTGGGCCAGACCCTGGAAGAAGAAAAAGCAACAGATGCCAAGCTCACAGAGATCGCAGAGGGCGTGGTAAACGAAAGAGCTGCCCATGTGACGGCTTAAAGAAGGTATATATTTAGATTTTGGTAGAATAGGGGAAGTTTCGGTAGCGAAAGTTCCCCTGTTTTAATTTACAGGGCCCCTTTCGTTTACCTTTCTGGATTTAGTTATATTTATACTCAGAATTACTTAATCTTTCTGCTATTTTTTGATGGGGCGCCACATCACAGCTATTTTATTGTCGGTCATTATCATGTTTTCAGGGCTCAGTCATGCCCAGACATTTAATCCGAAATGCCGCTATACTTCTTTTGGGGCAAGTGTTAAGGGTACTTATTTCCATGGTGATGTGCTGACCGATCTGCGCTATGTAAGGCCGGGACTGGGACTTCATATCAACAGGAGAATATCTCCGCGGTTTTCATTTACATCGGAGCTTGCCTGTATGAGGATTATGGGGAATGATTTTTCAAGTTCCAATCTCTTTACCCCTGCCAAAGTAAAAACCTACGTCCGCAATCTGCATTTCCGGAATGATATCAAACAGGTTTCAGTTATTCTCAAATACGATATATTCCCCAACACCGATCATTACAGAAAAAGGCCAGTCTATAATATGTACGGTTTTGCTGGTCTTTGCGGATTTTACCATAATCCTAAAGCCAGAGATGATAAAGGAAAATGGACTTCTCTTAGACCTTTGCATACTGAAGGCGTACGATATTCCCCTTATCAGATTGCGATCCCGCTGGGGGTGGGGGTACGATATAAATTGTCGCTGCAATGGGACCTGGAAGTGGATATTACCTATATGTTTACCTTCACGGATTACCTGGACGATGTGAGTAAGACCTACCCCGATCCTTCCAGTCTGGACAGTGATAAGGCGCGGATGTTCTCCAACCGCACCGCCGACAGTACAGACGCGCTTAGCGGAAGTGCCCGGGACCTCGGTTATATCCAGTCAGATCTGAATGGGCCGGTGGTGAATGGCGCTGGAAATTACAAGTACGTGCAGGGCTATGGGCCAGGCACTCAGAGGGGAAGCTTAAAAGGCTTTGATAGCTACGCCTACCTCAGTATTCGTTTCAGCTACGCGATTCCGG
The DNA here is from genome assembly GCA_045805025.1 of Cytophagaceae bacterium. GTDB lineage: Bacteria > Bacteroidota > Bacteroidia > Cytophagales > Cytophagaceae > DATMOV01. The sequence continues at coordinate 6,718 of JBJMLY010000182.1, forward strand.
GTTTTGTAAACTGTCCTAATTTCAGGGAAATCAGAAAATAATAGTATAAACTCCTAAATCCCAAGCTCTAAATTGCCAATGTCCAATTTTTAGAATTTGGAGTTTGGGATTTGGCCGCTTTATCCCTGTTTTATTTTGATTCGGGCTAAAAAATCATATTTTTGTAAACACATCAACAAAAAACCGAACATGAGTGTCTTAGTCAATAAACAATCAAAAGTGCTGGTACAGGGATTTACAGGAGCTGAAGGTTCTTTCCATGCCGGCCAGATGATCGAATACGGAACCAATGTAGTAGGGGGAGTAACACCGGGAAAAGGCGGTTCAACGCATCTTGAAAAACCCGTGTTTAATACGGTAGAGGAAGCGGTAGCGAAGACCGGGGCCAATGTTTCCATTATTTTTGTGCCTCCGGCATTTGCGGCGGATGCAATTATGGAAGCGGCAGATGGAGGAATCAAAGTGATCATATGCATTACAGAAGGAATTCCGACCAAGGATATGATCTATGCTAAAGAATATCTCAAAGGCAAAAATATAACATTGATTGGCCCTAATTGTCCGGGAGTGATCACACCAGGTGAAGCAAAAGTGGGTATCATGCCAGGCTTTGTATTCAAGCCAGGCAGAATAGGCATCGTTTCAAAATCGGGAACTTTAACCTATGAGGCAGCCGACCAGATTGTCAAGGCAGGTCTGGGAATTTCTACGGCTATC
>JBJMLY010000183.1:0-6745 GCA_045805025.1 Cytophagaceae bacterium
AAATAAAAATAAAAATGGCAGGAATGAAGCAATACATAAGCATCTGCGCTTTTAATTTTGTTCTGTGGTTTCTGAAAATTACTTCCCCGTTTATTTCTTTCACTTTTATAGGAAATAAAATTTCCTCCCACAAAATCAGTATCATGATAATCACAGCAGCTCCCACCAGAATCATTCCGAAGTAGACTTTTTCATTTTCTTCAAAGCTTTTTGAAAAAGGAACGTCGAAGATCTGATGCGACAAAAAGCATGATAAAAGAAAAATAAGGATAAGAAGCCCGAAACTGAATGCTGGCGGATAGGTCGGTCGTATTAGCTTTGCCATAGGTTATGGTTTTTGGGAATTTCTTGTTAGATGTTATGTATTGTACTTAAATTAATTTTAAAGGTTCCTGCTGACGGCAACCTACAACGCTAAAAATAAGAAAAGAAAAAGTCATTCTGCAATTATAGAATGCCTTTTTCTCTCATATCCTATCAATAGGTTTCAGCCGAACAGTATTATTACCACCCTCCTCCCAGTGCCCTGTAAATATTCACCATGGCATTCATCTGCTGTTTCTTGGTTTCAACAAGATCAAATCGCGATTCTAATGCATCCCGCTGCGTAAGCAGCACTTCCATATAATCAGCACGGGCTGATCTGAAAAGGCTGGTTGAAATATCATAAGAACGGTTAAGAGCCTGTACCTGCTGCGATTTCAGTCCATAGCTTTTCTTTAGATTCTCTATGTTCGAAAGCTGATTGTAAACTTCGGTATACCCATTCAAAATGGCACGCTGGTAGTTATAGATACTTTGTGTCTGCCTTGCATTGGCAGAATAATAAAATGCCTTGATGGCATTCCTGTTGATTACAGGGCCAAACATTCCTCCCACCAGGGAATAAAGAGTAGACTGAGGGAAACTTATTAAGTTTTGGGGATTGAAGGCTTCGACGCCCAGTGCTCCGCTAATCGTGAGGGTGGGATAGAAATAAGCCCTGGCCACTTTTACGTCCAGCTTGGAAGCATCCAGTTCCCGTTCCGCCTGGATGATATCCGGACGGTTACTCAGAAGCTGTGATGGTATACCTACCTTCATCGAATCGGGTACCAGAGCCGAAAAGCTCTGGGAATTTCTTGTTACAGGCTGAGGAAACCGCCCCACCAGAAAATTAATCCTGTTTTCAGCCAGAACGATCTGCTGCATGATATAATACTGACGGCTCTGGTTCTTGAACACTTCGGCTTCAAACCTGGTAACTGCCAGCTCTGTAACCCTTCCAGCTATTTTCTCCTGCTGGATGATCTTCAGAGCGTTCTGCAGGACGCCTATATTCGTTTGGAGAAGCTGCAGCTGATTATCCAGCGCCATCAATTCGTAATACGTGTTGGCTATTTCAGAAACCAGTTGCGTCTGCAGATAATTTCTTCCCATCGTAGTAGCAGCAAACCGGTACGTTGCCGCTTTTTTTGCATTCCTCAGTTTTTTCCAGATATCCACTTCCCACGAAACCGTAGCGCCCAGCATCAGATCGGCTAAAGGAGCAGGAATATTCTTTCCGGGCTTTATCTGAGTCGTGGCATCAACGGCTCCCATCCGGGTATACCGGCCGGTTTTGTCGATTCCTGTCATACCCCCGATATTAATAAAGGGAAGATATGCCGCTTTTCTGGCTCTTATTTCGTTTTGAGCAATGACGATATCCTGCAAAACAATATTGAATTCCTGATTGTTACTTAGCGCTGTTGTAATAAGCTGGGTAAGGCTGGTGTCTTTAAAAAAGACATTCCATTTTATCTTCGCCGTATTAACCGTATCGGTTGTCCCCTGGTAACTCTGGGGCGTGTTCCTGTTCTCTGTTTTCTGAACAATAGTAGGCGCACAGGCAGTAGCCACCACAGCAAGGGTGGCTATGCCGATGTATTTTAATATTCTGATTTTATTCATGACGATTATCATCTTTTTTTTCTTCTTCGTCTTCTGTCACTGGAAATTTATCAATTGAATGTACCATGCCTTCGGTTAAAGAATGATCTTCTTCATCTCTGATCAGCTGTCTGCCTTCGGCGATTGAGGCGAAAATGTAATACAGACCGGGTACGATAATTACCCCGAAGAGAGTTCCAAAAAGCATACCACCCAGGGAAGACCAGCCTATGGTATGACTACCCACCGCTCCGGGACCATGTGTAAATACCAATGGTATCAGACCCGCAATAAAGGCGAATGAGGTCATCAATATAGGACGGAAACGCGCTCTGGCACCTTGTATGGCAGCTTCAAGTACAGAAATTCCTTCTGCCTGCTTTTGTATGGCAAACTCCACAATCAACACTGCGTTTTTACCCAGCAAGCCTACCAGCATAACCAATCCAACCTGGGCGTAAATATCGTTGGCAAGACCAGCAAATTTGATGAATAGAAAGGAACCGAAAACTCCCGCCGGCAGGGATAAGATTACCGCGAAGGGCAGGATAAAGCTTTCATATTGCCCCGCCAGAACGAAATATACGAACATCAACACGATGAGGAAAATATAAATAGCTTCGTTTCCACGTCGCACTTCGTCTTTCTGAAGACCGGCCCAGTCGATGTCGAAACCTCTAGGCAACGTTTTCTGAGCAACCTCCTTGATGGCTGCAATAGCCTCACCGCTGCTATGTCCTGCTGCCGGATCGCATCGGATAGAGGCAGTCGTGTACATATTATAGCGGTTAACTTCATAGATGCCCTGAGTCTTTACCATTTTCATAAAAGCAGAATAGGGTACCATTTCACCTTTATCACTCTTAATATACATGGTGTTCAGAATGTCTGAAGGCAATTTCCGGTAAGCTGGGTCTGCCTGAACAAACACTTTAGTAAAGTAACTGAACTTTATGAAACCGATATCATACGTACTGCCCACCATCAGAGAAAGGTTATCCAAAGCATCGCCGATCGTAACACCTTTTTGCATAGCAAGTTTGTTGTCAAACACCAGCTCATATTGCGGGTAGTCGGTACGGTAAAAAGAGAACAAAGCGGTCAGCTCTTTTCTTTTTGCCAGTTCCCTCATAAACTCTTCCGTTACTTTTCCGCAGCGCTCATAGTCGATGGTACTGTTTTTATCCAGCAACTGCAGGGACAACCCTCCGGCAGCTCCGTATCCAGGTACAGCGGGCGGGTTAAAGAATTCTATTTTGGCCCCTGGAATATCTTTTACTTTTTCTTCGAGGGCATGAATAACCTGTTTAGCGGTATTTTTACGCTTACTCCAGGGCTTAAGATTAATAAGGCATGTTCCCGAGTTCGATCCTCTTCCTTGCGTTAAAATTTCAAATCCGGCAAGTGTGGAAACAGATTCGACCCCTTCTACTTCTTTGGCCTTCTGTTTTAATTGAAGACTGACATCAAATGTTCTTTCTAATGTTGAGCCTGGAGGAGTTTGCAAAACGGCATAAATCATACCCTGATCTTCGTCGGGAACAAAGCCCGAAGGAATTATGCTCGATATAGCTACTATACCAAAAGCAAATAGTGCTAATAAACCCCAGGTTACTATTTTCTTACTTGCTATTACTTTTAGCAAGCCCACATATCTTTCGGTAATTTTTTCAAACCCTGAGTTGAACGCATCTAAAAAACGGTTGAAGTAAGTCTTTTTTCTAGGCTTACCATGATTGTTTTTCAGGATCATGGCGCATAAAACAGGCGTAAGTGTAAGGGCGACCATACCCGAAATTACGATAGAGCTTGCCATCGTAATGGAGAATTGCCGGTAAAATACCCCAACAGGTCCTGACATAAATGATACAGGAATAAACACGGAAACCATCAACAGGGTAATTGCTATAACGGCTCCGCTGATTTCACCAAGAACTTTTTGTACCGCTTTAAACGGCGATAAGTTTTCCATCTCCATCTTGGCGTGCACGGCCTCCACCACCACAATAGCATCGTCCACCACAATACCGATTGCCAATACCAATGCAAATAATGTAATGAGGTTAAGCGTAAGCCCGAAAGCCTGCATAACAAAGAATGCACCGATCAACGATACGGGGACTGCCAGCGTAGGAATAAGGGTCGAACGCCAGTCTCCAAGGAAGATGAATACTACCAGCGCCACAAGTATAAAAGCATCTCTTAGCGTATGAACCACTTCATCGATGGAAGCTTCCAGAAAGGTGGAAACGTCATAACTGATTTCATACTCCATCCCTGGCGGAAAGTCTTTTTCCAGTTCCTTCAGCTTATCTTTTAATTTTTCAATTACATCCAGAGCGTTACTGCCATAGGTCTGGTTAATCATGATAGCAGCGGAAGGATAGTCATCCTTGGTGGAGTATATATCATAATATTCACTACCTAATTCCACTTTGCCTACATCTCTCAGACGCAAAACTTCACCGTCCGGAGTAGCCCGAATGATGATATTCAGATATTCTTCCGTCTCACTGAACCTGCCGGGATATGTAAGCACATATTCTATTCCCTGCGATTGCCTGCTGTCAGCTCGCCCCAATCTACCGGGCGAACCCCACACGCTTGTCTTATCGATGGCCTCCATCACTTCTTTCGATCCGATGTTGTATGCCCGCATCCGGTCAGGATTCAGCCATATACGCATCGCATACTGACGGCTACCCAGAATTTTTGCATACGCTACACCCTCGATTCTCTGGACTTCGCGCAGCATATTAATGTAGGCATAGTTAAAGGTGAACTTCATATCAGCATTGGCTGTATCCCTGCTAAATAAGTTCACATACATAAGCATGCTGGGCTGGAGTGGCATTACGATAATACCTTCCAGCTGAACAAGAGGCGGGAGCCTCATCTTCATTTGTTCAATACGATTTTGTACGTTTACAAGCGCCTGACTGGGATCTTGTCCTGGCTCGAATACAATTTGTATGTTCGCTTCGCCCGAACTGGCGGCTGTAGAGAACATATATCTTTTACCAGGAACGGTATTCAGACCCTGTTCCAGGGGAATAATAACTGCATTGGTAAGTACCGTAGAACTAGCTCCGGGATAAGACGCATAAACAATTACCATGGGAGGGGCAATTTCAGGGAACTGTGATCTGGGCAGAGTTTTAATAGCCAGTAAACCCACAAACACAATAACCAGTGATAGTACTATTGCTAGTACAGGTCTTTTTATAAATGCTGAGAACATGTTAAATCTTTTTTATACTATGATGATTCTTACTCTGCGTGTAACTTTAAGTGGGACATTACAAACTTAGGATCTTGATATTCGTATTCTATTTTATCGTTTTCATTCACAAGCCGCAACCCCTCAAGAAGTATTTTATCTTTTTCATTTAACCCTTCGCTGATCACATACAGATCAGGCAATTCAGCACTCACATGAATTCTTCTTGTTTTAAGCACGTTGTCCTTATCAACTACATAAACATACTTTTGATCAAGTACTTCAAAGGTTGCTTTCTGAGGTATGATAATTGATTTTTTCAGGGGAATGGTGACTACAATGTTACCTGTTTCACCATGTCTAAGTAAATTATCAGGATTTGGGAAAGTGGCCCTAAAGGCAATGGTACCTGTCTCGTTATTAAAGTCAGCTTCGATGGTTTTAACAACACCAGGATATTTGAACATCTCCTGATTAGCCATCTTAAGTTGTACATTCAACAGAGCATCGCCTTGTTGTTCTCTCGACTTGTAATCCAAATATTCAGCTTCAGGTACATTAAAATATACCCAAAGTGTACTGATATCCGACATGGTCGTAAGTAAATCTCCTTCGTCAAGCAAACTTCCCAACCGGACATGAAAACGATCCATGATACCGTTAAAAGGAGCTTTAATTTGGGTAAATTGAAGATGGGTTTGCATTAATGCCAATTCGGCCTTGGCCTTTTCCAATTTAGCTTTAGCTAAAGCCAGCTCTCTTGGCGCCACAATATTGCTGTCGGCAAGCGCCTTGGTAGCAGAGTATTCAACCTCTGCATAATCAGCTTCGGCCTGGGCCCTTCCTACTTCGGCCTGATATATTAATGGCATGATCCGAAACATTAATTGACCTTTGGGCACAAATTTTCCTTCGTCAACAAAAATTTCCTGCAAATAACCTTTTTCAAGGGCACGCAATTCGATGTGTTGTATAGCACGAATCTGGCATACATACTCTCTGTTGATCGTGGTATCACCAACCAGCGGACTTGTAACCAGAAATTTGGTTTTGCTTTCGTGCATTTCATGTTCATGACAGCCTGTTTCAAACAGCACGGCAACCAGGCCAATCAGCATAAGAATTTTTTTCATAATGGTTACTTTTTATAAAACTCTCTCCTGTTATTTACGAGAGGTATTTCTTTAATTTAGTGTAATTTAAGTGTATGTCCGGAATTTTTAGACGAATTATATAACTTCTTGCTTTCTTGTCACAAAAGAGCGACATCAAGTGTGGCATGAATGCTACCAGTATTATTTAGGCTAACTTTAGTAATTCCTAATCCAGAGTGAGTCAAATAAGACTTGAAGAAGTGAAAAAATACCTATAATCTCAGGCTTTGAATAAAAATAAAAATGTCAGAGATATGCTTTCCCTGAGAAAAGAAATCTATATGCTCAATGCTTTTTTGCCAAACACAGAGGAGGGATTGAGTAGAATAAAATAGTTTAATACCAGAAGATTTTTTATCGTCTTTCTCCTCTTTATCGTCTTTCTCCTCTTTCTCCGTTCCTATTATTTTTGAGACGTCTTTTGACTGCTTATTCTCACCTTCCTTAACATATTTAAATG
>JBJMLY010000184.1:0-11969 GCA_045805025.1 Cytophagaceae bacterium
GAAGGAGCTGGAAGAAAAATTTTATGAGGAGAATCTGGAAGAGAGAAATTATATACTCGGAACTGATAAGGCTGGACGGGATATCCTGAGCCGCCTCCTTTTCGGAACCCGGATTTCTTTGTCGATAGGTTTTATTTCAGTGCTGATATCCCTGTTTGTCGGGGTTACTCTGGGAGCCTGTGCCGGATTTTTCGGGGGTGTCATCGATAACATGATCATGTGGCTGATGACTGTCGTATGGTCGATCCCCGGTATCATGCTGGTGATTGCCATAAGCCTTGCCCTGCAGAGTAAAGGTATATGGGTGGCTTTTGTGGCTGTCGGACTCACTATGTGGGTGGAAGTGGCAAGGGTCGTAAGAGGGCAGATCCTTACCATCAAGGAAAAGTTATTTGTCGAGGCTGCCAAAGCTCTGGGTATTCGAAATGGCAGAATTATCTTTATACACATACTGCCCAATATTCTGGGTCCTCTTATTGTGATTGCTACCTCAAATTTCGCCACGGCAATCATTACAGAAGCCGGTCTCAGCTTTTTGGGACTGGGAGTACAACCTCCTATGCCTTCCTGGGGCATGATGGTATATGAAGGCTATAATTCCATGCTTTCCAAAGATGGCGCTTACCTGGTCATCTTTCCCAGCGTCTGTATTTTCATGATGGTATTATCCTTCAATTTATTCGGTAACGGTTTAAGAGACGCCTATGACCCAAAAACTGCCATCAAATGGTAATTCTCTGGAGAATAAGCTTCACCTTAAACACCTGGAGCTGAATTCTCTGCTTGAGATCACGGAGGCCATCAATGCCAATCTTCCGGAAGAATCCCTTTATAAAATTTTTCATTTTACCCTTATTGCTAACCTGAACATTAAAAAGCTGGCTCTGTTTGTGCTTGATACAGACTGGGAATGTAAAGCTTCCTACGGAGCGGCTTCTTCGGTAAAGAGTAAGGTGCTTTGTGATGATATACTCGAGCTTAAAGAAATTTCACGGGTAGAAGGGAAAATCAAAGAATTTGAAGAGTTTGACCTGGTCATTCCTATCGCTCACAAAAGCCGGATGCTTGCCTATGTGCTTGTCGGAGGAATGAAAGATTATGAAGGACAGACTGATATTCCCTTTATTCAAACTTTTGCCAATATCATTCTGGTAGCCATTGAAAATAAAAGGCTGGCCAGAAAACAGCTGGAACAGGAAGCTTTCAGAAAGGAAATGGAAATCGCTCGCGATGTGCAGTTGCACCTTTTTCCTTCAAAGCTGCCCGATTCTGCGGAGCTTAAAATGCATGCCAGCTATCTGCCGGCACTTATGGTGGGGGGGGACTATTACGATTATGTGCGGCTCGATAAAGACCATTTCCTGGTTTGCATTGCCGATGTATCCGGAAAAGGAATGTCTGCAGCCCTGCTTATGTCAAATTTCCAGGCTTCCCTCAGAACGCTGGCCAGACAGACTCAGGATCTGAAGGAGATAGTTAAAGAGCTTAACATCAATATCAAGTCCAGCGCCAAGGGAGAACGGTTCATTACGTTCTTCGGGGCTATTATCAATTCCTCCCGGAAAACGCTTCGTTATATCAACGCAGGGCACAACCCTCCTGTGCTTCTGTTCAATACAGGTGAAATGCATGTGCTGGAAAAAGGAACAACGGTGCTGGGTGCCTTTGATGATCTGCCTTTCATCGAAGAAGAGGAGATCACAATTACGGAAGATACGATGCTTTTTGCTTATACGGATGGGCTTACCGAAACATCCAATGAGCAGGACGAAGAATTCGGACTTGATAATATCATGAACTTCGTGAAAAATAATTATAAAGCCGATCTTAAAAAGATGCACGAGGCATTATTTGCAGAGCTCAATGGTTTCAAAGGCAGCAGAGCTTATCCCGACGATATTACCTTTTTGTCCTGTCTGATCTCCTGATCAGTTTTCTTGAGGCCCGCCCTGCTGTTCTCTGGTCCAGATATCCAGTTTAACAAGAATAGCCATCACGATAAAAAAGAGCGAACCGATTTTGTCTGTTTCTACCAGGTCGTTCAGCATCAGGTGCAGGTAAAAAATTGTCAGGGAAATTGTACAGGCCATTGCGAGGTTTCTATGCTGGATGTTTCCGGAGGTTTTATAAATTTTTGTTCCGGTCAGCAGCAGCAGCACGCACAGGCTTGTAAAAAGCAGGAAGCCGGCAATACCCTGCTCGCATAACACCATCAGAAAATAATTATGTGTGGAAGAATGTTCCGGGTTGTCGCTCACATACGTGTAAAAAGAGTTAAGCGTATACCGTCTGTATTCCGGATAAAATGTGCTCGGCCCTGATCCCAGTATAGGCCGGTCTTCGAACATTCTTTTCGCCGCTACCCATCGGTAAATTCTTTCCATGCCGGATACATCTTCCATCTGGTAGGTTGCTTTCAGGTGCCCTCCGATATCTCCGTTATGAAAAATCGTTTTATTGAAATCAGGAGCGTAGTCCATAAATTTGTAATTGCGGGCAATATAAACCACCGAGGCGAATATCATCACTCCGGTAAGGATCAGCGATGCCTTCATCAGGTTATTTTTTACGACCAGAAATACTACGATCGCAAGAGGAATTCCAAGCCATGAGGCTCGTGTATATGAAAAGCCTATGCCGATGAGGAACAGTACCAGCCCAGATCCGAGCGCGATATTCCTGAAGATATTGAAATTGTAATTTTTATTTCGCCAGGCAAAAACAAGGAATGGCAGGAATATCACCAGCGCAGAGGAATAAAGCACATGGTTGAAGAAAAAGGGATTCATAGGCTTGTTCGATGTTTCGAAACCAAAGCCCAGTTTATAATGCCGGATCAGCGTATATACGACAACGATGAGAAGAGGAAAAAGCAGGCACCAGAATATTTTTCGGAAGTCTTCGGCTTTCCGGAATAGTACTGCGGTGAAGAAAAAAAAGGCTGTAATATACCATGTTTTCGAGAGCAGGTATTTTACAGAATGGAGCGGGTTTACAGAAAAAAAGGAAACAAAAACCATCCAGGCAAAGTGTGCTGCCAGCAGAAGGGTGATGGGATGGCGGAGAAAGCTCATGTCAAGATCTCTGTTTTTGAGAATGATCAGGGAGGAGAGGGGTAAAAGACATAACATCAAAGGTTCGGAAGGTATATCAACGGTGGCCGACCCGATACTTATCGAAAGAGAAAAAGGCAGGGTGGTAAGAAGAGCGAAATAGATGATGCTGTAATCGTGGAGAGCCCACCAGCCGCCCAGGGCAAGAAATGGGATTAAGCAGAAATAATATTTTCCGGCATAAATGCCATAGCAGCCCGAAACCAGGGTAAGTATGGTGAGCAGGCCTGTAAAGAAGAGCTCCTTTTTCTTAAGCGCGATCTTCATGGACCCGGCTTTCATTTTTATATAGTTCGATAAAAATGGCGAGAAGGCATACAAGCATAAAGGCACCGATCGTGGAGCTTATCACAATGAGCCATCGGACGGGTCTCGATTTTTTTTCTGCCGGGCTAGCCTCTTCCACCATCATGATCGAAGAAAGATTGCTGTTATACAGAGATATGGCCGTTTCGTATTGCTCCTTCATTTTCAGGGTTTCCAGGTAATCTTCGCTCAGGCGAACATCAATGTTCTTCAGTTCATCAAAATACTGTTTAGCACCTGAGGATTTCTTCGCTTCTTCTCTTTTTGTCATCTTTACCGATTTCAATATACTGTCAAGCACCATGTATTTTGTATCGATCTGGTTTTTCAGGATGGTCAACACTTTTTTATTTTTTTCCATAATCGATTTTTTGTTGATCTGATCCATCAGGATAACCGCTTCATTGGCCATTTGCGCAGCGATCTTCGGGTTCTTGTCATAGACCGTTACTTCAATGGCCGCCCTTTCATTCTTCATGATAGTGAAATTACTCCTTAACTCTTCCAGTATATTCGTGCGGGCATATTTTTCACTAGAATCAACTTCATATCTTTTAAAAAGGTCGAATCTGGAAACCATCATATTTTCCATTTCAGACGATTGTCCGATTGAAATAAACCTGTCCAGGTCATCATCCGTTCCGAAGATTTCCGAAGCTTTATCGGAAGTAATGTAACGCGGATCAATGCTTTTAAGGTCGTATGGATAAAATACAGCCTTCGATTTATAATAAACAGGGATCAGGAAGGACACAACGCTGCTTATGAGCGCTGCCGCCACGCAGGTGAGGATAATGGGCTTTTTCCATTTTAAAAGTATATCGATCAGGTCGAACAGGTTATAATTGGGAGCAGGCATTCTGATATCGGTTTGGGCAAAAATAGTTAAAAATACGAGCTTCGCGTTAAAATATTAGCTAAACTGATATTTTTACATAAATATTGTATCGCTATTAAAAATCTGTTTAAAAATATCAGCCTGGTAATACTCCTGAACCTGCTGATAAAACCTTTGTGGCTCTTGCTGGAGAATATGGTGCAGAACGATATCGGTCACGATCAGTACGGGGTATTTTCTGCCTTATTCTCTCTGAGCTTTCTCTTTGTCAGCCTATCCGATCTGGGGATCAATTATTACATCACACAGCGTCTTTCAATCGAGCCCGGAGAACTAAAAAGTCTGTTCTCCAATGTATTTTCATTTAAGATTTTTCTGGTAATTGTTTATCCGGTCATCATTGGCTGTGCGGGCTGGCTTCTGCGATATTCAGCCACTGAACTTTATTTTCTTGTCCTCCTATCCTTTACTCAGGCATTGCTGCAGTTTGTTTATTTCTTTCGCGCCAACTTTCAGGCAAGCCAGCACTTTTCTATTGACTCGGTGATTTCCATTATCGATAAAGTTCTGCTGATCGGAATTGTTCTGATTCTGATGAACTACGGCTTGTCGCTCAGAAATTTTATTCTGGGCAGACTTCTTTCGGTCGTTCTTACCTTCGCCCTGGCATATGCCTGCATACTTCATTTTTATGGATGGATTAAACCTTCACTGAATATGAAGGTAATGAAGCAGGTGATACTCTTCAGCTGGCCCTTTGCCCTGATCAGCGTTTTGTATTCTATCAATGAAAAAATCGATCAGGTTATGATTGAAAGAATTTACGGGGCTAAGGAAGCCGGACTTTATGCCGCTGCCTACAGATGGCTGGATGCTTTTCTCATGTACATCTGGACTGTGATGCCGATCTTCTTTGCTAAATTCTCCTTTAACCTCAATAACCGGGACGAGACCCAGAAACTTTTTAATTCCGGGCAGATTATATGTTCGGTGCCTTTTATCTATTTGTTCTGCTTCATTTATTTTTATGGAGATAAATTCTTTATGTTCCTTTCAAACAGCAGTATGATCGAAATCGGCGAGATGACCGTTATACTGAAAATACTGGTTTTTTCGGCTTTGCTCAGCGGCTTTTTTTCTTTATTCAGCACTTTGCTGAACTCCACAGGTTTTGTTAAACCAATGAGCATTGCTGTAGGGATCAGCATTATCATCAATATGGTTCTTAACTTTGTTTTTATTCCGAAATACGGTGCGGCCGCAGCGGCTGTCGCAACAGGTGTCAGTTCTTTTTTCTTATCAGTCGTTTCCATTGTATTGGTGATGCGACAAGGTAGGGTAACGATAAGCAGACTGTTGCTTGTAAAGCTCTCGCTGATTTTTCTTCTGACTTGGCTCTGCTTCTATATTTTGAATTACATGAAGATAGATTGGATGGCTGTTTCCATCTATGCCGGAATAGGAATGATTTTTTTTACGCTGCTGTTCAGGCTCCGGAAATACCTGATCTGATATTACTTGTTTTCAATGGTTCCCAGCAGAATAGCATTGGCGTGAGGGAAAGGCGTGTTGTAATGGCACTTCATGGCTTCTTCTTCAGAGGTTTCTATCCAGAAATTGTTAAAGCTGGGACTTTTAGACAGAAATGATTTCTGTTCGCCGCGAATCCTTTTCATGTAGTAGACCTCCGAGAATTTTATTTTATTAAGGCGGATCAGATTTTCAAGGTCCGTATTATAGCCAAGCGGAATGGTGATGAATAATTTTCCGGCCGGACTCAGAAATTTTTTCATGTGCTCTACCGCTTTAAGGGTTTTTTCAGGTTCCCGGGGTTTCTCGTCCCAACCGACATGTTCCAGGGTTGAGATGGAAATGATCAGATCGAATTTTTTGCCGGAATTAAAATCGGCAATGTCGGTGTTTAGGATGCCTTTCCCTTTTTCATATTTATCGACAACAGTGTGGCTTACCGGAAAATAATGGGGAAGGACATTACCTACTTCGAGCGTTTTCGCCGGATCATATTCTGAGATAAGCCTTCGGGCTACGGGTAGTTCTATCGCCCGTTCATTTCTCCAGGTTTTATTATAGGAATGGTAAAAGCAGGAATATTCTATACCATTCAGGATGAATTTTCTTTTTACAAAAAAATAGTATGCTTTCCAGAAGGCATCTTTAAGCGAATCAGAAAACTTGTTCTGATCGGAGTTGATCTCTTTTTCTATATCGCCATAAACCTGTCCGTTTACATTCATAGCTGTAAATATATTAAATAATCTTCCTCATCGTTGCTCTTTTTGGAATCAATGAGCATATTTAGACTACAGAAAATAGGGAACATTGAAAATTGCCGTCAATACAAGATTGCTGCTTAAGGATAAACTGGAAGGGATAGGCTGGTTTACCTACGAGACTTTTAAAAGGATTGTGCTTGCTCATCCCGAACACGAATTTATTTTTCTTTTCGACAGGCCTTATAAAAAGGAATTTATATTTGCGCCCAATGTAAAGCCGCTCATTCTTTTTCCTCCCGCCCGTAATTATTATCTCTGGTATTCCTGGTTCGAATATTCAGTGCCCTGGATATTGAAGAAGCAAAAAGCAGATCTTTTCGTATCGCCCGATGGCTATTTATCCCTGCGTACGAAAGTGCCTTCTACGCTGGTTGTCCACGACCTGGCCTTTGAGCACCGCCCGCAGGACGTGACGAGCGACGGACTGAAGTGGTATAAAAAGTACATGCCTCAGTATGTCGAAAAGGCAAGCCGTATCGCTACCGTTTCGGAATTTTCGAAAGCAGATATCGTGGGGAAATATGATGCCGACCCATCCCGGATTGATGTCGTATACAATGGAGCCAATACAATCTACGAACCCGTAAACGAATACTGGAAGAAAGAAACTCAGAAGCTTTACACGAAAGGTCATGAGTACTTTATTTTTGTGGGAGCCATTCAGCCCAGAAAAAATCTGATGAACCTCTTTAAAGCGTTCGATGATTTTAAGGCCACAGACCGGCGTAATATCAAACTTGTGATCGTTGGAAGAAAGGCATGGAATACCAATGAGATCTTTGAGGTGTATGAAAGCATGAAGTTCAAAGAGCATGTAATCTTTACAGGCAGGGTCAGCACCATAGAACTTAAAAACCTGCTTGGTTCAGCCCTTGCTCTTACCTATGTTCCTTTCTTTGAAGGCTTTGGAATTCCAATCATCGAGGCGCAGGCCTGCGGCACGCCTGTTATTACTTCCAATATTACCTCTATGCCAGAAGCGTCAGGCGAAGCTGCCTTGCTGGTAAATCCTTATTCTTATCAGGAAATCAGTCAGGCTATGCACAAAATAGCCGGCAGTGAAGAATTGAGAAAAGACCTGGTTCAGCGTGGCAGCATCAGCGTCAAAAAATTCTCATGGGATAAAACTGCCGATAAACTTTGGCAGACCATGATGAATTCATTATCTTAATACCATGTATTTTAATAATATCGAATGGATCCTTTCGGGCATTTACCCCTCTCTGGTCTGGTCCGTCAAAAATACAGATAAAACACTTTTCCTTACCTTCGACGACGGGCCCATCCCTGGCGTTACTGACTATGTGCTCGAAGAGCTTAAAAACTTCAATGCAAAAGCTACATTTTTTTGTGTAGGTCATAATATCGAAAAGCATCCCGAAGTCTATCGTAAAATTATACAGGCAGGTCACCGTACCGGCAATCACACCTATAACCACCTGAACGGCTGGAAAACACGGAACGAAGAGTATTTTCAGAACATCGAGTCCTGCAGGAAAATCATGGATGCTGAGAATGGATCCTCGCCGATCACCAATGACCAATCACCCATTCGTCTTTTTCGTCCTCCCTATGGTAAAATAAAGCGAAGACAAATTCCCGTTCTGGCCGACCATTATAAAATTGTAATGTGGGGGGTACTCAGCGGGGATTTCGATAAGAATCTTTCCGCTGAAAAATGCCTGCGGAAAACCATCCGCTATTCACGTTCGGGATCGATCATTGTTTTTCACGACAGTCTCAAGGCTGAAAAGAACCTGCGTTATGTGTTGCCAAGGTACCTGCAGCATTTTTCGGAGCTGGGGTATAAATTCGAAGCACTATGAGCTGGCTTTTGATCGTACTTAGTATCTATTTCAGCATTTTTCTGTTTTTTATTTTACTTCAAATTTTTCTGTATATCCTTCGATGCAGGGACGTGAAGACCGCCTACGAGGAAACTCCTTTTGTTTCCGTTCTGCTGGCGGCCCGCAATGAAGAAAAAAATATTATAGAATGCCTTGATGCTCTGGCAAAACTTGATTATCCTTCCACGCACCTGGAAATTCTGGTGGGCAACGACCATTCTGAAGATATCACAGGGACTCTGGCTTCAGCGTTTATCAGCGATAAATCAAATTTTAGATTATTCAATATTGGACCTAACCTTGGGCTGGCCAGAGGAAAGGCGAATGTGCTGGCTCAGCTCGCGCATGAGGCGAAGGGAGAATTTTATTTTATCACGGATGCCGATATCGCTGTTCCCAAAAACTGGATCAGGGAGATGCTTTCGTACTATAAGCCGGGGCTCGGAACGATTTCGGGCTTCAGCCTTATTAAAGACCGCAGCTTGCTTTCTTCATTTCAGAACCTGGAATGGATCTTTGCCTTCGGGATGGTGAAAGTTTCTTCCGAAGTAAATGTGCCGGTCAGCGCGGTAGGTAACAATATGTTTATTACCCGGGAAGCATACTGGTCGACAGGAGGCTATGAAAATATTCCCTTTTCCGTAACCGAAGATTTCGAGCTGTTCAGGCAAACATTGAAAAAAGGATGGGGCTATAAGAACCTGGCCAATGAGGCAGTATTAGCCTATTCCAAACCCATGACCAGCTTCGGAAGAATCCTTTCACAGAGGAAACGCTGGATGCAGGGAGCGGTACAGCTGCCCTGGCTGATGGTGAGTTTTCTTACCGTACAGGCCTTGTTCCTGCCTTTTATTCTGGCTACCTGTATTTTTTATCCTGTGGCAGGATTATGTCTGTGGACCGCCAAATTGGTTCTCCAAAACCTTTTTAATTATATCTTCCTGAAAAGGATAAAACAAAAAACGGATATTCTTATTTATGCTTTGCCCTTTGAGTTTTATTCGGGAATTTTATCCGTCTGCCTGCTGATCTATTTTATGATACCAGGAGTGAGATGGAAGGGAAGGGAGTTTTAGTTGGCAATTGACAGTAGCCATTAACAAAGAAAAGATATTAAGCACTCAGCACAGAGCACTAAGCACTATGTACATAGATTCCCACGCTCATATTTATTCCAAGGAATTTGATACCGACAGGCAGGATGTGCTGGAGCGTTGCATGGAACAGGGGGTCACTAAGATTTTCATGCCCAATGTAGATCATGAATCGATCGATGCCATGCTGGAGGTTGAGCATAAGAATCCGGGACATTGCATTCCGATGATGGGTTTGCATCCCTGCAACGTGAAGAAAGATTTTGAAAGAGACCTGTATGAAGTGGAGGATTGGCTGAAGCGCAGAAAATTTGCCGCGATCGGGGAGATGGGTACCGATCTGTACTGGGACAAAACGTTTTTTCCACAGCAGCAGGAAGCTTTTAGGATCCAGGTAAGCTTTGCTTTGAAATATAAACTACCCATCGTGATCCATTGCCGTAATTCATTTCGCGAAACCATGGATCTGCTGAAAGAGATCCGGCATGAATCGCTGACGGGAATCTTTCATTGCTTTTCGGGCAATGCAGAAGAAGCGAAGGAGGTGATTGAACTGGGTTTTTACCTGGGAATCGGAGGGGTGGTTACGTTTAAAAATGGCGGACTGGATAAAGTATTGCCGGAGGTTGACCTGAAGCATATCGTGCTGGAAACGGATTGTCCTTACTTGGCTCCTGTGCCTTATCGGGGAAAAAGAAACGAGCCGACCTACATTCCGCTGATCGCACAGCGGGTGGCTGAAATTAAAAATCTCCCCGTGCAGGAAGTGGCTGCCACCAGCACGGCCAATAGTTTAAATGTGTTCAAAGCCTATGTATGATATTATAAAGCTCAAGACTGCTTCCAAGAACCGTGGACTTTCATCCATCCTGGTCATCTATACGGGCGGAACAATGGGGATGGCTTACGATGCAGACCAGCAGACCCTGGTTCCTTTTGATTTTAAAGAGATCCTCGACAAGCTTCCAGAGCTTCATCGCTTTGAGCTGGAGATCACCATTATTTCCTTTGAACATCCGATGGACTCATCCAACATGAGGCCATCTCACTGGATCGATCTGGCGAAGATCATCCATACCAATTACGATACCTACGATGGATTTATCGTCCTTCATGGCACCGATACGATGGCCTATACGGCTTCGGCGCTCAGCTTCCTGCTGGAGAATCTGAATAAGCCCGTCGTCTTTACAGGCGCTCAGCTGCCTATAGGCGTGGTGCGTACGGATGCACGCGAGAACTTTATTACCGCCCTGGAGATCGCCTCCGCCAAGAAAGATGGTATGGCCATGGTCGGCGAAGTCTGTATCTATTTCAATAATTTTTTGCTGCGGGGAAACAGATCCAAGAAAGTGCAGAGCAGCCATTTTGATGCTTTCCTGTCGGAAAATTATCCCTATCTGGCGGAGGCCGGCGTTACGATGGAATATAATCAGTTTGCTTTATTCCGGCACGCAGGCTTACCCCCTCTGAAGGTATATGACAAGCTCGAGACCAATGTATGCATCATTAAACTGTTTCCGGGAATTGATGAGAACTACTTGCGGCAGGTTTTTACTATTCCCGGACTGAAAGGCGTGGTGCTTGAAACCTATGGTTCGGGCAATGGCCCCACCGACGACTGGTTTATTAATTCCCTAAAAGAAGCTATTGACAAAGGGATTGTTATCTATAATGTATCTCAATGCATTGGAGGCGCGGTAAACCCTTCGCAGTACCTCACCAGTAAACGTCTGAATGAGATCGGGGTGCTGAGCGGTGGTAATATTACCAGCGAAGCCGCTATTACCAAGCTCATGTTTGTGCTGGCGAACAGGAAGGACAATACGGCCAGGGCGCTCACTGAGTCTTTGAGGGGAGAAATGCATTAAAAGAGTGAAGTGATAGTTTGAGACCTTCAAATATCTTCCTATCTTTGCCCCTCGGAAAATCTTAAAATCAATCATTCGCTTCATCAGCGAATGCATCCGGAGAGATGTCAGAGAGGCCGATCGAGCACGCTTGGAAAGCGTGTATACTGTAACAGGTATCGAGGGTTCGAATCCCTCTCTCTCCGCCTTCGCTCGCCGAAGCTTTAGCGTAGGCGAGCTTTTTGTTAACAAGTTCGGCGAGCTACGGCGGATAAAATCCGCCACGCAAACTCAAAAACCAGCCAGATTTCTGGCTGGTTTTTGTTTAATATCTATTCAACATGTGGATCGTGTGTATTCTTAAATGTTCAGATAATACCTATTATGTAGGTTGTACTGGTAACATTGTTGATCGCCTTGTAAGACATAACAGGGGCGAAGTTCATTATACCTCTTCGAGACTTCCATTTGAAGTTGTTCATCAATCCGTTTTTTTACGACAAATACAAAGCATACGAATTCTAGAAGTATTTGAAATCTGGATCAGGCAGGGCGTTTGCAATTAAAAGACTTCACAGCTTTTAATAAATTCTGATATTCTTAATAAATCTTCCATTAGCTTAATAA
>JBJMLY010000185.1:0-3386 GCA_045805025.1 Cytophagaceae bacterium
GAATTCAGCGTCTTTGGCCTGTATTTTATTTTCGCCTGTGCCGCATCAAAAATCATATTCGTGTCTTCAAAGCTTATTTTATAATGATAGTTAAATGCGCTGAATCCGCTGGCGGGATATACTTCCGCAGAATAAGTGCTTCCTTCTTCGACCACTTTTGATTCTTCCGAGACAACAATGCTGACAACATCAATATATTCAGGCTCGCATATGGAAATCTCCTGAGCTAAATTATTTACGAGTATATTTTTAGAATTCAGGATCTGCAGTTTCCATGTAGTACGATTGATCTCGGTCGGATCAGAATTTAAGTCAGGCAAGGAGATCTGCACTTTCTCCTCCGTTGTTTTTAAATCAGCTGAGAGTAATTTTATTTTCACACGAAGTGTGTCGGAATTGGCCTGAGGGTTATCCAGAAGGAAGAGAATCTGCTCCGAAACGTCTTTGATCTTCCCGGCTTTATTGAGAAATGCAACGTCCTTGGGTTTTCGGCCATTCCCATCTACATTTTCTTTCATGTAACCGAGCAGATTTTCAGTGTTTTCATTTCTATACCGGGTCATTTCAGCCATCTTTTTCTCTGCTGAGGCAATAATAGCCTCTTCGGAAGAAGAATATTTTTTGCAGGAACAGATCCCGATTGCAAAACTCAACAATAAAAGTAGTTTGGATCTCATCGGGCGCAGCGTTTTTTGACAAAATATTCTTCTGTAATCGCAATCGTGCTGTCCCGATATCCAGTATGCAGAGTAATCGAACCATTCCAGGTTTTTCGGCACAATCCTTCTTTATTGAATTTATCAGCCTTCGCAACAAAACTTACTCTGCCGATGCCGTTGGAATCAACAGGAAACGATTCGCCATTCATCGTTACTTCTTTAACAAAGGTTTTTGAATCGGAAGTAAGACCAGGAGTTATCTCCGCTCTGTATTCCTTGCCTTCTTCGACTATATTGTCATAGGCTGACACGCTTATTTTTATTTTTTTGAATTTCCCCATCGGATCGGGGTCGATGTCTGTCAGAAGCTTTGCCATCAGCGGACTTTCCAGCTGCAGGATTGTCCATTTTATATTGCTGAGATTGAGCAGATGCAAGGATAATGGCATCCCTTCCTTCATATTGTCCAGAAATGATTCCAGAGAATCTTTTGTCTTAGTGGATAAGAGTGAATACCAGAGAGGCAGAGCTTCCTTCAATTCCTTACTTTGTTCTGTGCGAATAACCGTATTCTTATTATACGCTTTAGGAATTCCATTCTCATCAAGGCCTCCCGACGATTGAATAAGTTCCTGTTGTATGGTAGTTAGCAGCACGATCAGTTTTTTTGTCCCGCTTCTTAGAGAATCAGCCTTGTCTCTGATTATTTTTTCTTTGAGTCGCGAACCGCGTTCCTGGAATACTATTTCAATCCGGCGGTGATTACGTTTATTGTCATTATTCAGGCTTTCCGATACATCGTCCATGGCTTCATGACTTCTTATAAGTCCAAGAAGCTCTGGATTCCTGTTGCTGCAGGAAGCAAGAATGCATGCCATTAAAAGAAGAAGGCTTGTCTTATGCATAAAAATTTAAATAAAGGAGATGACAATCAAAAAGATACAGGAATTTAGAAAAAATCTTCAAGAAGACAAGTTGATTTAACAAGTTTCCTGGACAGTGTGAATAGTTAAAGGTTATGATACCCTTTTATTCGTCATGCTGAGCGTATCGAAGTATTTGTTCACTTTGGCGACAGGCCTTCGACTTCGCTCAGGCTGACATAGAAACTGATTCAGGCAATTAATTTGGAGGCTATCACGAGCCCGCCACCACTTCCACTAGGCTGCCGGGAACCAGGTACTTATTAGCAGTTGATTTTAGTTCCTCCGGAGTGATGGATTTTATATTGCTGATATAATGATCATAAAAACTATAATCCAGGTTGTTGAAGTAAACCGTTTTAAATTTATCCGCCAGGGAGAAGGGTGTGTTTAAAGAACTCAGAAAAGTACCGAGCAGGTAATTTTTTACTACTTCAAGCTCTTCCGCACCTACAGAAACAGTTCTGAGAATTTCAATTTCCTTATTAATCTCGCTCAGTGTGTTTTCCGTGAATTCTTTTTTTACATCCGTGCCGATAGTCAGGTATCCCTCGTGCTTCAGGCAGATCAGCGAAGCATTGATGCCATAGGTATAGCCTTTATCCTCCCTGATATTCTTCATGAGCCTTGAACCGAAATAACCGCCCAGGATCTCAACCAGGATAAAGGTTTTAAAATAATCGGGATGAGAAATCGTGAAAAGCCGTGAGCCCATGCGGATCGAGCTTTGCAGCGCCCCTTCTTTCAGGACCTTGTCGTTTTTCAGAGGAGACCCCTGTACTTTTTTGGCTTTTTCCGGTTTGTCTGCCGAAGTATTCCATTTGCTTTTGCCAAGGGCATTATTGATCAGGCTGAAAAAATTCTCAGAGCCGTTGCCAGCCAGGATAATGTCGCAGTTGTTGAAACTAAAATACTTTTTGTGAAAGGAAGAAAGCTCCTCCTTACTTACTTTCAAAAGACTTTCCTCCTGGAGTGAAGCGCCATATGGGTGTTGCTTTCCAAAAATCATTTCCTTAAATCTCACATTAGCCAGATGACTGGTCTTATTAAGATTTACTTTCAGATTCTGGATTGTAATATTTTTCAGGTTGTCCAGCTCCTGATCCGGGAATATAGGCTCAGAAATTATATTGACAATCAACGGAAGCAACGAGGGAAGATGCCTCGATAAGGTATAAATTGTAAAGGAAGATCTGTCGGGGCCGGGGTTAAGTTCCATGAATGCTCCGAATAGCGCTATCTTTTCCTCGATCTCTTTCGCGGAAAATTCAGTGCTTCCTCCCGATATCATTTTGGAGGAAAGAAAAGCGACTCCCTGCTTGTCTTCGTACCAGTTGCCGGCATTGAAAATGATCTCCAGCCTGATGACAGGCTGCGTACCTGAAATGATGGTGTGAAAAGGGATGCCGTTGTCAAGAAGCCTGGTGCTTGCCTGGGTTACTTCAAAATGCTCCAGCGCTTTCGATGGCGGAGCTACACTTCTATCTAATGCTGAACTCATTATTGGGTAACGGATTCCTGAATTTTCCCCTTGAAATTAAACAGCAGGGTGAACCGGAGCGATTCAGCAAGCGGGTTGTTCTGCACAACCGGGATCAGGTAAGCTACATCAAGTCCGAATACATTGTATCTGACTCCGAAACCTACCGTAAAGTATCTTCTGTATCCTTTATTTTTATTTTCATGAAAATATCCGCCTCTGGCTGAGAAATAAGACTGATACCAGTATTCGACGCCGCCCTGGATGGTAAATTCCTGCAGCTCTTCTTTGAGGCCGCCCGGGGCATCGGTAAATGAACCGAAC
>JBJMLY010000186.1:0-2717 GCA_045805025.1 Cytophagaceae bacterium
AAAGTATTCCTGCAAATAATTATTTATCAACACGGGTTTAGGAAGCTCTTTGATCTGTTTCTCGGTGTATGCGGCAAGGCTTGTGTCAGGAAGAATGTTTTCAAAACTTTTGATTCCTGAAATATCCAGCATCCAGAATTTGGCAAAAATGGTCTGATGTGAGAGCACATGTTTGTAAACGGGTGATTCTTTTTCGAGCACGGCATTCTTAAGCTTTTTGCCGGCAGAATTAAGCTTCAGGATTTTCTCGAACGATTCGATTTGTTTTTGTTCCATCAGATGAAATTCGAACAGGCCTTGCCATATGTCTTTGCCTTCCCGCTTTTTCAGAAAAAGTTTTTTACCCTGGCGGAAAATCATGTAGTTAAAATAGCGCTCCTTCTTTTTAAGTTTTTTAATTTTCACCGGGAGAGCAGATTGCAGATCATGTTTACGTGCAAAGCACATGCTTTCCAGCGGACAGTCTGCACAGGCCGGTGAGGAGGGAGTGCAATGCAGCGCTCCGAATTCCATCACTGCCTGATTGTAGATATGTGAATCTTTATCGGGAAGTAAAGAAGCTGCCATTTCTCTGAATTCTTTTACACCTTGGGTGCTCAGAATATCTTTATCAATTCCAAAAACCCGCGAGAGGACTCTGAATACATTGCCGTCGAGTACAGCCACCTTTTCCCTGAAAGCAAAGGAAGCAATGGCCGCTGCCGTGTATCGGCCGATACCTTTCAACTGCAGCAAACCATCATAGCTTGCGGGGATTTTGCCCTGATAGTTCTGAACAATATTTTTAGCAGTGGCATGAAGATTGCGGGCTCTGGAATAATATCCGAGTCCTTGCCAGAGTCGCAGCACCGTTTGCTCGTCTGCCCGGGCAAGCGATTGTATGTCGGGAAATGAATTGATGAATTTGATATAATAAGGGAGTCCCTGGTTCACTCTGGTCTGTTGCAGTAGTATTTCAGAGAGCCAGATTTTATAGGGGTCGCGTGTTTCTCTCCATGGAAGGCTTCTTTGGTTCGAGGAATACCATTTAATAAGCTGTCTGGAAAAATAATCACGCGTTGATCCGGGCATAAGAAGTATAAATTTAACGAAGTGTGTTCTAAGGAATAGGCAAAATAATACTTAGTATTATTCGCTTTTTAATTTTTTTATTAGAAACACACGATTACTTTTGGCAAGATTTTTTTGAGAATTAGTATAAATATAAAATAAAAATTATCCGTGACCAAAGCAGATGTAATCGCAGAAATTGCAGAAAAAACAGGAATAGATAAAGCGAATGTTTCGGCTATCGTTGAAAGTTTCATCGTCGTTGTGAAAGATTCTATGTCAGAAGGCGACAATATTTATGTCAGAGGTTTTGGTAGCTTCGTCAATAAAAAAAGAGCCCGCAAGGTTGCCAGAAATATTTCTAAAAATACGGCCATTATCATTGATGAGCATTTTATTCCGAGTTTCAAGCCGGCCAAAGTTTTTGTAGAGAAAATCAAATCGAGCAAAAAAGTAAAAGGTAAAGAGTAATATTTTTAAGCTAAATTGCATAGAAATTACTTTCTGACACAGGTATTCTAATGCAAAAGGCTCAGTATGCTCTTATTATAGTAGCGCTTCTCACGGTAGGTCTTCTTTTTGCCCTTCCAAAGGTTATTGTTAAAGACGACCGCCATACCGCTGCCCCGGTGGATAAACAGCATGTCAACGAAGCCGCTTCCGGCAAAATCAAACAGATCCATAAGGCTGAAATCAGCGAAAAAGACCAGAAAATCCTGAATTCTTTAACAAAGAGCTATTATTCTGTTTTAGATAAAGAAAAAAAGCTTAAATTTGTCGATTCATTGGCAGGGTATTATCAAAAACTGCATCTCTACGACAGCTCTTCAAAGTATTTTGAGCTTGAATTAAAGATGAAGCCAAGCCCTGAAAATTATGTTAAAGCGGGAGATTCATACTTTGAAGCTTTCAGTTTTAACCCCGAACAGCAGCCGGAATTGAGTGCCAGGGCCAGGCAATATTATCAGAGCGCTTTAGAAAAAGATCCTGGTAATCTGGACATCAAGAACAAAATTGCGGCTACTTATATTGGTACCAATGAGGCCATGGAGGCGGTGGTAATTCTGAGGGAGATCATTAAAGCAGACCCAAAGAACAAAGAGGCTTTATATAGCCTGGGCTTGATGTCAATCCAGTCCAACCAGCTTGACAAGGCGGTAGGGAGATTTGAAGAGATCTTAAAATATTACCCTCAGGATGCAGGAGCACACTTTTATCTGGGTGTGAGTTACCTGAATCTCGGGGAAAAAGAGAAAGCGAAGGATTATTTTATGAAGGCCAGAACCCTGAGTAAAGATCCGGCATTTCAGGCTTCGGTCGATGAGTATTTAAAAGAATTATAATAAAAGAATTTATAACACTAAACTATTACAAGTATGCCTTGCGGTAAAAAAAGAAAGAGACATAAAATTGCCACTCACAAAAGAAAAAAACGTCTGAGAAAAAACAGACATAAAAAGAAATAATCAGCCCCCTGAATTTCTTTTAAATTGTTGACTTAACTCAATCTATTATGAGTTAAGTCAATATGTTTTAACTTTTAATCAAATCATAAGATTGAGTAGCGAATTACTAATCAATTCTACTGAAAAAGGTGATCGTATAGCCCTTTTAAAAGATAGAAGGTTGGTGGAATGCCATTTTGAAGATCATGGCGAAACTTTCAC
>JBJMLY010000187.1:0-4575 GCA_045805025.1 Cytophagaceae bacterium
CGGCAAGTCTTATGGTCCGGAAAAAAGTATTGGATGAGTTAGGTGGTTATGATGAGTCTTTAGCCTATGAGGATTTTGATTTCTGGGTACGTTCTTCGAGAAATTACAAATATGCTTACCTCGACGCCTCTCTCGTTAAGCACCGGAAATTTAAAGGTTCCTTATCAACCATGTTTTTGCGTTCCGGGAAAGAGTCTATGCTGGAAACAACCTATAAAGTCTGCTGCAAAGCTTTATGGCTGAATAAAAATGCTGATGAAAATCATGCACTGTGCCAAAGGCTTTACTATGAAATGAAGCAGACTTTTTTTATGGAAAATTTTGCGCTGGCAAAAAAATACAGACAGCTGATAAAGGAGGCTGGGCGGGTCAGCTTTCGTTCTTCTGTCATCTCTTTATTGTCGGATATGAAGTTCAGAACGAACTGGCTGTATGCTTTTTATTTAAGGATGAAAGGTCGATTGTAGATTACCGGTGGCTGTCGTCGTTCATCATCATGCTCAGGTAGCTTTGGTAACGGCTCAATGCAATTTCTCCGTTCTTTACTTTTTCAATTACCGCGCACTTCGGTTCATTGATGTGCTTGCAGTTATGAAATTTACATTGTCCAAGCACCGCTACCATTTCAGGGAAAAAATGGCTTAACTCATCTTCGGTGATTTCAAAAATTCCTAACTCCTTTATGCCCGGCGTATCAATAATGAAGGTCTTTTCTTCCAGCTCATACATTTCCGCGAAGGTGGTGGTATGAACTCCCTTGTTGGCAAAATCGGATATTTCTGAAGTTTTAATCTGGAATTGCGGTGCGAGCGCATTCAGCAAGGAGGATTTTCCTACGCCGGAATGTCCGGAGAAAAGGCTTTTTTTCCCTTTTATAATTTCTTTCAGTTCCTGAAGTCCCTCGCCGCTGATGGTGGAGGTTCTGATGCTTCTGTAGTTTAGCTTTTCATAGGTTTCAGCAAGCTCCGTCTGAATAGTTTTTAATTCCTCCTGGTACAGATCCGCTTTATTGAAAATCAGAAGGGCAGGAATTCCGAAGGCTTCGGCAGATACAAGAAAACGATCAATAAAGCCAAGCGAAGTGCGGGGAAAGGCCAGGGTTACTACCAATAAAGTCTGGTCAAGGTTGGAAGCAATAAGATGTCCCTCGGCAGTTTTGTGAACGGATTTACGGATCAGGTAATTTCTTCTTGGCAAAATCGTCTGAATGATTACGCTCTCGTCCTGGCCATGTTCAAATTCCACTTCGTCGCCTACAGCGATCGGATTGGTGACTTTCAAATCCTTTATCTTGAATTTTCCAGGTAGCCTTCCTTTGTACCTTGTGCCATCTTCTGCCAGCAGATCATACCAGGACCCGGTTGATTTGATTACCATTCCTTTCATCTCATTTCCTCCAATATTTTTTTGGTGTAGCTCAGAATTTTCTCCGTGGCTCCGGTATTTTTTTCTACAAAATTCTTACTCTTTGCTGCTACAGAAAGCCTGAAGCTTTCATCCTGCCAGAATTTTGCAAACTGTTCCGTGAATTCCTTCCGGTCGTTGACCGGGAAGGCAGTGCCGTAATTGACCAGGGCGACGGCTTCGTGAAATTTGCTGTAATTGGGGCCAAAAAAAACTGGCATGCCATAGGTGGCTGCTTCGAGAATATTGTGCAGGCCTTTTCCGAAAGCCCCGCCAATATAGGCGAACTCTCCATATTGATAAAGGGAAGAAAGCATGCCGATGTTGTCGATGATGAGCACATCATACTGATTGACGCTACTTTCCTCGGCCCTTGAAAACCGAATTATTTTTCTTTCTATTCTGCCTTCCATATCAGCCAGATTTCTTTCGTGAAGCTCGTGGGGAGCGACGATCACTTTGAGATCTTTATCAAAACTGTTTATAAAAGGGATCAGCAGGTTCATGTCCTGAGGCCATGAACTTCCTATAACCAATACCTTTTTGGCATCTTTGAATTTTGCTGCAATGGGAATATTTTTTTTCTGATCGCAGATTTCCTTTACCCGGTCGAATCGGGTGTCGCCTGCAATTTCGCTGTGCTTAATGCTGATTGCATGGAGCAGGTAATACGATTCTTCATTCTGTACAAAGATCCTGTTGAATTTTTTAAGGATGTTTTTATAGAATGTGCCGTAGCGGCGGAAAAAGAGCTGGTCTTTACGGAATATGGCCGAAAAGGAAATAACCGGGATCTGATTTTTTTTAAGTTCGTTCAGGTAGTAATACCAGAATTCATATTTGACAAAAAATGCGATGGAAGGTTTGGCGGCTTCTATAAACCGGCGGGCGTTTCTCTTGCTGTCGAGGGGCAAATAAAATATATAATCGGCCTTCTCGTAATTTTTTCTGATCTCATATCCTGAAGGGGAAAAGAAAGTAAGCAGGATTTTGAATGTTGAATGTTGAATTTTGAATTTTTCAATAACGGGCCTGGCCTGCTCAAACTCGCCCAGTGATGCACAGTGGAACCAGGCTACAGGACCTCTGTTGTCTTTCATGCTTTGCCGTAGCTTTACGATCAGGTCTTTTCTTCCTTCCGACCAAAGCTTTGCTTTTTTGTTAAAAGGCCCTGCGGCTTTAATAAGCAGCTGGTAGGAGCGGAGCGCTATTTTATAGATAAAGAGATTCACGTTGGGCTGCCGCTTTCCTGAAGGCTTCTGATTACTTTGGTTACAAGGTTTCTGGGGGAGAGTCTTACCGAAAAAGCCAGGAATTTATTTTTAAATCCGGGGATAATAATTGTTTTATTTTTTTTCAGGCCTTCATAAGCGGTTTCCGCTACCTCTGCGGCGCTCATCATCTTTTTTCCTTTGACTAATCCGGCTTCTTCCATCACCGCTACTTTCTGGAATCCGGTTTCAGTCAGGCCCGGACAAAGACAGGAAACGCTTACGCCCCGATCGGAAAGTTCATTATGCAAAGCTTCTGAGAGAGAAAGAACATAAGCCTTGGTGGCAAAATATACCGACATGAGGGGGCCGGGCTGGAAGGCCGCGGTCGAAGCTACATTCAGAATGTGTCCTTTTCCTGCTTTGATCATTTCTTTTCCAAACAAATGGCAAAGCTGCGTAAGTGCTATCATGTTCAGCTGCATCATTTCAGTCTGTAACCGGAGAGTGCTATCTACAAAATGTCCGAAGGTTCCGAAGCCGGCATTATTAATAAGTACGTCAATGGAAATTTTTTCATGCCTGAGCTGAGAATACAAAAGATCGGCAGCATTTACCTGTGTAAGGTCTTTTGCAATCACTTTTACGCGCACTTGGTATTTTTCCTGCAGCTCCTTGGCCAGGTCATTCAGCTTCGCTTCGTTCCTGGCAACAATGACCAGGTCATGGTTGTGCCGGGCAAAAACTCTGGCCAGTTCCATTCCGATACCCGAAGAAGCGCCTGTAATCAGTACTCTGGGATTCATTTGTTCTCTTAAAAGAGCAATTTACTACTTAATTGCTCAGAAGGGAAGGGAATAAGTCTGTATTAAGGGATTTTTTTTAAATTTAGCCCTGATAATTTTCTTAACATGAGCCTGAAAGATTTTAAGTTGAAAGAAGTACTGAATATAGCTGTGATCGTGGCGGCCCTTGGGTATTTTGTGGATGTTTACGATCTGGTATTATTTCTGATTATTGGTAAAGCCAGTTTGGCGGAACTCGGAATTAATAAAGTGGATCTGCTTCCAACATTTCAATATCTGCTGAATGTACAGATGATAGGCATGTTGATCGGAGGAATATTCTGGGGAATACTGGCCGATAAAAAAGGCCGGCTAGCAGTCTTGTTCTCCTGTATCATCATGTACTCTCTTGCAAATCTGGCTAATGGATTTTTAATACCTATATCAGCTTATACAGAAGGAATATTTTCTCCGATTCAGATTTATGCCATCCTGCGATTCGTGGCAGGAATCGGACTTGCCGGAGAGCTTGGTGTTGGAATAACGCTTGTATCAGAAATTATGAGTAAGGAAACCAGGGGTATGGGTACGAGTGTAGTAGCCTCTGTGGGAGTAATTGGTGCTGTAGTAGCTTGTATAGTAGGGAAATTTGCAGGCTGGGAGGCATCGTATATTGTGGGTGGAGTATTAGGGCTTTCTCTTCTTATTCTCAGAATCGGAGTTTTTGAATCAGGGTTATTTAAAAACCTTGCGAATAAAAAAGTGAGGCAGGGAGAATTTCTTCTGCTTTTTGAAAAAAAGGAACGAGCGTTCAGGTATATCAATTGTATCCTGATTGGACTGCCCGTATGGTTTATTATTGGAGTGCTCGTGGGCAGGGCTCCTGAAATCGGCACTATTCTGGGAATACAGGGAGTCGATCAGATATTTTGTGTAATGTTATGCTACCTGGGACTTACCTTTGGGGATGTATTAAGCGGTGTATTAAGTCAGATATTCAGAAGCCGGAAAAAGATTCTCGCTTCGTTTTTTTTAGCATCAATTGTCATAATACTGATCTATGTTAACCTATACAATGCCTCTTTAACTGTTTTTTACACGATTATCTTTATGCTGGGATTGTCAGTTGGATTCTGGGCAATTTTTGTAACTGTAGCATCTGAGCAGTTTGGCAC
>JBJMLY010000188.1:0-19721 GCA_045805025.1 Cytophagaceae bacterium
ACATTGCTCATGCAGACTCTGAAATGAATGCGCTCTTTGACATGAACAACAGTGTTATGAGTAACGCAGAAGGTATTTCCCTGGTAAGTAAACACCGCCAGGAAGAGCTTACGATGGTTACCTCGCCCGATTTCCTTCAACGGGTAAAGGATAAAAAGATACAACTGGTAACCTACCGGGACGTGATCAAATCAAAGAAGCTGAGTTCGATGAGGTGGGTGGAACAGAATTATTAAAATCTGTTTTGGAGTGGGTTTTGCCTGTACTCATTTTATTCATAAATTTACTTTATGGCAACACTTCCAGGAGCTGGCGGAACTACCGGCGGCACAATAAAATTTTTTCTGGGCCTTACGCTCTTTGTTACAGGCATCTATATTCTGCTTTCGTCGATCAACGTATACAATGACTTTTCACTGGGCTACCGGTTCTTTTCGGTAGGTGCTTTCGGTATTACCACCGGTTTCATTATGATCCCTTTTATTTTCGGAGTGGGTATCGTTTTCTATAATTACAAAAATCCTCTTGGATGGGCACTCTCCATAGGATCGGTTGCCTGTCTTATCTTCGGAGTGATCGTAAGCACCCGTTTTGAACTGAGAGCCATGAACGCTTTCGAGCTGATCTCCATCCTGGTGATGGTAGCGGGTGGCGCCGGACTTTTTATCAGCTCTTTAAAATCCCAATAGTCTGGTTTAAAATTTTGCTTCCTGTTTTGAAAATTTCTTCATCAGAATCAATTCCCCTTTAAATCTATCCGTTTAAGCTGCAGGTTTATTTTCGGGCGCAGGCGGAGGGCTTATTTTTGTGGTTTTCTTTTCTCCGGGAAGATCATCGCCCAGCAGCATACCCCAGGGCTTCATGCTTTCTATGTGGTCAAAAATAATTTTCACAATCGCTACCATGGGTATGACCAGGAACATTCCCGATACTCCCCACAAAGCCCCTCCCACCAATACTGCTATGATGGAAATAAAGGCATTGATTCTTACTTTGGCCGCTACAATTTTAGGAATCAGAAAATGATTGTCAATAAACTGGATCACCACATAAGCAGCGATCACCATGGCCGGATAAAAAAAACCATCTTTGGTGACCAGAGCTATGATTACGGGAAGCAGAATGGCAATAATACCCCCTATGTATGGAATAACATTCAGCATGGCCCCGAGAACACCCAGGAATATGGCGTAATCAATGCCGAGCACCAGAAGCGCGGTACAGTTTAAAACCGCTACAATCCCTCCTTCGATCAGCAAGCCTACAAGATAACTTTGAATAACCGCCTTAATCTTCACGAGCACTTCATTCACTTTTGTCGTATTCCTTTTATCAAAGACGGTGAGTGCAAACGTGATAAATAAAGGCCGGTAATAAAGAATAAGAAAAACATACACAGGAATCAGCGTCAGCATAATCAGGAGCCCGGACACTGTAGTTACAGTAGCACCGATTACAGCGCCTCCATGCTGCGAAAGGGTGCTCAGATTATTTTTCATCCAGGCTACCTGTTGCCGGGTCGACACGTGGTATGAATCTTCAATCCAGGATTCTGCGCGGCTCAGTCCTTCAAAAGCTTTCGCTTTAAGCTTGGGAAAGGCCTCGGAAAAGACGGCGATCTGGGCAGACATAAAATAAAAGATCAGGCCTACAAAGATAAGGGCGGCAAACACCGTCAGGCTAATGGCTATGATACGGGGGAATTTACGCTTCTCCAGAAACGAGGTGACCGGATGCAGAAGAATGGCCAGAATTCCTGCGAATGCCAGAGGAACGAGTATGTCCTGACCAACATAGAGTATCAGCACCAGCAGACAAATGCCCAGCATGATGCTGGTTGATTTAATATAAAAAGGGTAGTCTCGTTTTTCCATGTTACCTGTTAAAAAATTCAATTATATCCGGATAACCAAAGATAGGTGTAATTTGTTGAGGGAGAATTTCTTTTACCAGATCCTCCAGTTGTTATTGATATTCTCTTTCCTGGAAGTGGGTTTCTGCTGGCCGGCTGTAAGCTCCGAAACATTTTTCTGCAGGTACTCCTGAATTTCAGAAAGCAGAATCATACCGTCCTTATTCAGGTCTGCCTCCTGATCCTTCAGGCCTTTGAGAAAGCAGAAGGTAAACACCCCGTTTTTCCATTGAGATCCTTCCATGGCATATTCCACTCCACCGGCACTTGAAATGACAGTAGCCCCGTTTGATCTCCTCAGATCAGAGAATAACATCTTCATCAGCTCAAAAGAATTTTCCAGACCGATATACTTCACGCCGGTATCCGGAGAAGAACGAAAAATCACCTCTCCTGTTTCTTTTTTGCTTTCCTGGATCAGCTTCACATCCTCTTTATCCATTTCTCCGCTGTGACAGGCATCGATCATCAAAAGCTTTTTTCTGGATGGAATGCTGTCGAGCAGGTCTTCCATTTTTTCATAAGGAATACCCTTTCCCGATGGATTATTAAAATCAACCTTGTACGAAGAAAGAAAGTAATCCAGATTTTTATCAAGCAGCCCATGGCCGGCAAAAAACAGGACCACTGCATCATCGGGCCGGCTTTTCATAAGCCTCGCTTTCACGGAAGACAAGACCTCTGTGCTCACATGCTGATTGTAAAAGCTGTCAACATGGATCTGGTTATACAAATTACTTTTGGAGAGCAAATTCACGATGTCTTTTCCATCCTTGGCAGCGTATGTGAGATTCATTTCCTTCCTCTCAAACTCCGAAGAACCGAAAATTACCAGGTACAGATCGGGTTTCACCTTTGTTTTATCACACACCACATTCAGCATCTGCTTATATGACTCGGCGCCTTTTTCATTCAGGCATGAAATCCTGATATCGTTATGCCCTTCCGAAAGAAGTATATCGCATTCGTGTGTATATTCCTTAAGCTTTTTAGCCCACAGCGGAAAGCCTCTTATCCCATAGACAGGAACCCCATTCACCAGAATATTAACCGACCTCAGCATGTATTGGGTATCGGAAAGACGGATCTTTAATTTGATTTTCTCCTGCATGGTAACTGCCGGTATTTCGCTGGCATTCTCCACTTCAGCAACCGGCACATGGATCCCTATACCCTGACTTGTATTTATGAAGCCCAATTTCTTTAACCTCTTATTAAATGCCTGGGTATATATTTTAACAAGATTGGGCTCGGCATAGCCCAATGCCTGCAATACGCGGTCTGGCCTGTTATAATAAAGATCAAACTGTTCAAAGGAATATATATTGCCGTCCTTTTTGAAGGCTACCAGATCAATACCTTTATTGGATACGATGTAATAATTGTCCCATGACAAAAGAATAGCGCCATTCCTGCTGCTGATCAGCCTCATCTCCTTTTTTTCTTTCCAGTTCCAGAGCACAAAAATATTGTTCTGATTCAGGTAGCCGAGAAATTTGTCGTTGGGACTAAAACTGAAGGGACTATCCTTGCTGAGATTTTTTCCTTCTGTTCTTTGCGCCAGCTCGTAACCTGTCGCTACTTCAAATATTTTGATCACATGATTTGGAAATTGCGCGGCTATATACTTTCCATCGTGCGTAAAGAGCAGTTGCGTAGGCGTGCTCACAATGCCTGTCCCGAATTTTTTGATAAGCAGATTTCGGGCAGTGTTTCTCACCTCAATATTCCCTGCTGAAAAAACAGCCGCTAAATTGCCCGATTGATCCGTGACGGAGGAGGGATCTGAAGAAGGAAGTTCCAGACGGATTTTATCCGTCGCAGCTACTTCGGAAATTTTAGCACCGGGATAAAAGGCAGTTCTTCCGCTGAACACCTCCGTCTTTGTCACTCCCTCCCGACTCTCGCTCAATACTGTCTTCCACTCAGCGTCAATGGCTGCATATCCGATCTCATCGTTATTGGACTCAATATATTGTCTGAACTGGCCTGAGGAAATATCCAGCACTGCCAGATCTCTGGCATTTACGGAGGCAATAAGGTATTTATCGTTGCCGGAAATAGCCAGCTTTTTCAGAGAAAGCCCTGGTAATGAAATCCGGCGAACCACTTCTTTCTTTTCTGGCTCATAAAAGCAGACCTGATCGCCGCTGCAGTATACAAGGGAAGAAGCGAGCGAAAAAAAGGAAAAAGCCGGAGAAGCGTTGCCGATAACGGTATTAACCTTCTGACTCGCCGTCTCCAGAACAGTAATCTTATTGTCCTTCGAGTATACAGCCAGGTATTTTCCGTCCCGTGATGGAACCGACTGTATAATATTGGAAGAAGAAGTATAGGATCCGGCCTTGGCAGCGGAAGGAAACTTGTATACTCCTACCTGCTTCCCGTTTTCAACGGTATAGAATAATTTTCCTTCCCCCAGAAACCCAAGCTGTGATACACCAGTCACCGGAATTGTCTTTTGAGATTGTTTGATCAGAGGATCCCAGAAACGGATCGTCTGATCATCGCCGCAGGAGATAAAATTTTTGAATTTCCTGTCTGCCGAAAAACAAGTGAGCGGAGTAACATCCATATACGACTGAAGTATGTCATTGTTAAGACTGATCTCTTTATCGATCCGCCCATCAAGCTCCTGCTGTGTGAGCACTTCCGTACGCATGACCTGCGATTTCAGAAATTCATATTTCTTGTCCAGTATTTCATTTTTAGGATTTTTAAGCAGCTGATAGACTTTGATGCTCTTATCGCGGGAGGCAGAGGCTACATAGTACCCGTCTTCGCTGAATACAGCGCCTGTGACAGCAGCGATGTGCCCTTCATAGATCTTCACAATTTTGCAGCTGGCCATATCATAGACTCTCACCGTATTATCGGCCGAGCCGGTCAGAAAATAGTTGCCGTCTGCACTGGTGGTGAGCGTAAGAATTTCTTTGGAGTGCCCTCTTTGCAGAAGGACGTCGATATTCTGGGAAAAGGTGTGAGTATCGAACAAAAAATGGAGCAGCGCAGATAAAATAAGGGTTTTCTTCATGGCAATTCGTGTAAATCAACCCGAAGATACATACTATCTGGTAATCATAATTCTTGTATTCAATCCGGCAAGGTCAAAAAAACCGATGAGTTCTTTATTGTGCATGCTTACACAGCCCCAGGTCAGAGCTCTGGAACCTTCATTGCTCCAGTCTGACTTCCAGCCATGAATTCCGATTCCGCCTCCCAGGGCTGTTCCCTGAGGAGGAATTGTTCTCTTCCTCTCTGCCGCCAGAATTTTATCATATTCTGACTGTCCGATCAGCTTTTGCTTCAGACCATATTCCGCATCGTATTGATTCGGGTATGATATTCTGAGCCAGCGTACACCCAGGTATTCATTAGCCCAGTTCACGGAAGCGTCAAAAGGTCCTTTCGTTTTTTCACAGATCCGGTACATGCCTTCGGGAACTTTTAAATCTCCCTGCTTTTCCTTTCTTCCAACAGGCTGTTGACCCAGTGCGATCTCATAGGTTTTGTGAAGAACCCCTGTTTTATAGAAGTATAACTTGTATTCAGATTTTTTAACAAGCACAAAACTCTTTTCAAGGGCAGGAACAACAAGAGTTCTGTTCAGGCGGATGAAATCAGAGGGTGATTCATAATTCTCCCGGACCCAGGCCTTTGATTTGCCATTAGAGGAAGGCCAGAAATCCGGAGACATCTCACGCATACTTTCCTTTCTGATTTCAAAATGGAGATGAGCAGCATGCTCCTTATTATTTCCCTGTCCGATAAAACCAATTTTCTGCCGCCTGGAAACCAGATCTCCCTTTTTAACAATAATTTCTTTGAGATGAGCATATTGGGAAAAGACTGTTTTTACTTCTGTATTGATAAGGCAGTGATGCTCGATTACTACCACATTTCCCCAGGGAGAGGGACATTCGGCTGCAAAAACAACTTTGCCTTTTGCCGTAGAATAGACCGGTTGCCCCAGATCCGTGTTACCGCCTCCGCTTCCATTCCAGTCTTCTCCGGTATGAATTCCCAATGGATATTCCTGGCCCATTTTTACGGCCACATACCAGGAATCGTAGGTAAGTCCGGTAGTCAATGAAGTATATGATCCTTTCCCTTCTTCATTACCGACAGGAAAATCAAAGCCATTGCAAAGGCTGGTATCAAAAATTGAGAGCGGCGGGTTTGCCAGAGAGGCGAATCTCGTTTCGGAATTCATGCCTAGTAAAATATATACCGATGGAAGCAAAAAAATAAGAATAAAAAATCTGCTGTATTTCATTAGAAGAATGCTGCAAGTCTGATCCCTAACGCTAAAATACCGCTTTTAGCGCATAGGCAAAGCCCAGTAACGCAGGCATATTTCTTCCAGCATATCTTCTGATAAGGGTTTATAGCTGATTTCATCTACCCCAAGTGATCTGAATTTTTGTACATCGGCTTCGGAGGAGCTAGCAAGAAGGGCCAGGATAATCACTTCATCACGGTTTATGATGTTCAATCTGTTAAAATGTTCCAGGAATTTTATCCCGTCCATGACCGGCATATGATTGTCGAGGATAATAAATTCCGGACAACTAGCCTTGTCTGAATTTAATTGCTGCTGAATAATGTCCAACGCTTCTTGTCCATTATGAGTCACCTGTACCTTTTCGGCTATGCCGCATTTTTTCAGCAATCGCTCATTAATAAAATTATTGATCGGGTCATCGTCTACCAGCAATATCATTCCCAGCTTTTTCATAGTTTACGTTGCCTCCTTTCTATAAAAACAGCATGCTTTAAAAATTTGTTTTTATCCCGCTTTAGGACGAAACAATTTGTCTTTTTTTAAGATTTTCTTTACTTTCATTTATTCTGGGACAATTTTTGCTATTGTATAACTGTAAAATCTTACAAGAAACCATGAAACATCTAAAAATCAATTTTCTGATCACCCTCCTCTCTGCGGTGGTTATTTTTTCAAGCTGTAAAAAGGATCCGGATCCTAAACCCAAAACCACCAAAACGAACGACAATGACCAGGCAGGATCTGCAGAAATGGACGAAGCCCTCGGGCAGGTCAATGATATGATCAACAATAAAATAGGCGGCGGCTCCAATTACCGCATGGCTGCTTATAATCTTCCCTGCGGTGTAATTTCAGTCGACTCAACCACCACCAATACGGGAGGACATAAAATATACAAGGTGAATTATGGCGGCAGCACTCCCTGCGGTTACAAATACAAGAGCGGGCAGGTATCCTTTGAACTCCAGAATGCGACTACATTCGATCAGGCCGGTGCGAAGTTTCTGATAACTTTCACGGACTATAAAGTGGAAGTGCAGGCCACAGGAAGCACCATCACCCTGAACGGAACGATCAGTGTAACCAATCAATCGGGCGGCTGGATATGGCAGACAGTAACGGCATCTGCTACCATCATCCATAAAATCAGAGGCTCCCTCAACGTTACTTTCTCAGATGGAGTAATCAGACCCCGCAGCTATTATCAGCTGAGAACCTGGACATCTTCCTCAGGATGGGCCGGACTTACTCTTACCATAGCAGGTGATACTACGATCAGCGCCACCAATGTGCTGGAAATAGGAAAAACCAAAGAGGCAGGAACCGGTGCTTATGCCAATGGATACGATTACAATACCTCCACTACCAACAATTTTGTATGGCAGAATTGCGGTACTACCTGGGCGGGACCTTACAAGCTTACTTCAGGCTTAGCGCGAATGAATGTAACCATTCCATTGATCTCGCCAACGTATATTGACGTTCAGGCCGGATACTATTGGAATTATACCGTAGCGGTCTCTTCGCCTACGCTTGGCAACGACTGTACATCCAATGCCTATAAGATCACCACGGTCATCGGCGCAAGCACGTCGAGC
This sequence comes from Cytophagaceae bacterium, assembly GCA_045805025.1. Classification (GTDB taxonomy): domain Bacteria; phylum Bacteroidota; class Bacteroidia; order Cytophagales; family Cytophagaceae; genus DATMOV01. The sequence goes on from JBJMLY010000188.1 coordinate 7,796, forward strand.
AGCTACCAGCTGTATTAAGTCATTTTTTTGATTAACAGCTAAAAAGGGCCCGGAGATGATCTCCAGGGCCCTTTTTAGCTGTTAGGCTTATCATAAAAAAAGCCCCGGATTCCGGGGCTTTTTTAGTAGAGTATTTTAACTGTTCTTAAAGTATATATCTAAAGAAGGTTATTTCAATACTGTAACATTCACTGCGTTAAGACCTTTTTTGCCTTTCTGCACTTCATATTGAACCTGATCGTTTTCACGAATCTGATCAATAAGACCTGTAGAGTGTACAAAGATGTCCTCGCCTGAGTCTGCTGGTTTAATAAACCCAAATCCTTTTGAGTTATTAAAAAATTTTACTGTTCCTTTTTGCATTGTTTTTTAAATTATTGACTGTAACACTAACTGTAAGAAAAATTTTTACCTTTTTCTTTTTTTAAATTAAGTAAGGGATTTCAATAAAAATTAGAGATTTCCGATCCTTAACGATAGGCAATATAACGACTAATCGTTTTGAAACCAAACAAAATCCCTAAAATTATGCAAAACGTCACCCAACATTACATGTATTTATACATGCCTTGTTTCATATCCAAGATGACGATGTAAATAAAGAAAATATTTTTATCTGATAATCAGATTGTTATATGTAAATATCAAAAATAATTAAAAATATACTGGATAGGCAGTTACCTTTTGGGAAGCAGAAGTATTAATCTTCAAACACCTGTTTAATTTCATAACCTGTTTAATTTTCTTAACAAGGCTCTGCACACCTCAGAGCCTTGTTTTTTTTTGCCTAAGCTGTTCTGTTACTTTTAACCATCTTATCTTTCCTCTTTCTTTCGGCCATAATTCCATGCTTTTTGTCCTGTCTCTTGATCACCCGAGCTTCGGACCTTCTTTCATGTTTATATTTACGCGTAACGGCTTCTTTTTTAATTCCCCTTTTTTCATCCAGGTATAACTTACGCGCAGGTTCCTTCTTTTTGGGCATTCTAGGCAGATCGTTATAAACTCTGGATGGTAAACTATCCATTTTAGGCCCGGCAATTTTAATCTGCGTACTGTCTGATGATTTACCTTTCTCGGCGCTGGCAATCATTTGTCCGAACGACTCGGCTGTAACTAACCCTATCAGGCCTATCATGAGGCCCATTACTTTCCTTTTCATATCCCCTCCTGCTCTCTCTATTGAATTAACAGGTCCTGCGCTGAATTTGTTAGAGTTCTCCGGGGGATTTATACAGCTATACCACCCTCACTTTTTCGTGATCACAAACTCCACTCTGCGGTTCTGTTTTCTTGTTTCCTCGCTGCCGTTAGTGACCAGCGGCTGAGTACCTCCAAAACCTTTTCCGGTAATCCTGACCGCATTGATACCTTTCGATACCATATAGTCTTTTACCACCTGGACGCGATCTTCGGAGAGCTTCATGTTTTTGGCAGGGTCACCTACATTGTCGGTATGACCTCTCAGCTCAATTTCCATTCCAGGGTTTTCTTTCATGATTTCAACCAGCCTGTCAAGCTCCGGGTAAGAGGTATTAATAAGTACCGCCTTGCTTTGCTCAAAGAATACATTATTCAGGCTGATCTTGGCGCCCACTTCAATTGGCACAAGAAACAGGTCTTTATTAATTTCGATATAATCTTTCTTCTCCACCAGGTCGAAGTTCTCATTGACTTCAATAAATCCCTGGGCACTGGCATGGTAGGCATAATGCTCACCATAGGGGAGGATGATCTTGTATTCGCCTGTGGTCGGATTAGAGCTTGCACTGCCCAGGTCTTTGCCATCGGGTAGTGTGCGGTAATGAATGGCTGCTCCCACCGGCTCTTTCGTTTTTATATTAAGCACTTTCCCATGAACCAGCACTACCGGCTCAGGCTTCGCCGATTTCGGAAGTTTGATTCTGAAAATATCCTGTTCGCCCAATGTATTCATGGTGGAATGGAAGTAAGCATATTCACCGGAAGCAGGTACCGAATAATATTCATCCGTCCCAGTCGTATTGATTCCCGGACCAAGGTTCTGAGGCTCCGACCAGTTCAGCCAGGTATCGTCAAGCCGGCGGGTGACGAAAATATCCAAACTGCCATAACCTGCTTTTCCATCTGTCGCATAATACATGGTTTCATTGTCTGCCGCCAGAAAAGGCCCTGAATCCAGTCCGATGGTATTGATCATAGGACCCAGGTTCTTGGGTTCTGTCCATACACCGTTGTGCAGAAAGCAGACATAGATATCCATATTACCGTACGAATCGTCTCTTTCAATGGCCAGCATGGAAGTTTGGCCGTCGGCGGAAATGCTGGCTGTGAAATACTGATTATGGTTGCCGGGGTTAATGATCTTTACCGGCTTGGGAACAGTCCATCCCCCCGCAGCTCTTTTCGATTCCCAGTATTTGAAATGATTGTTAGTAGCCAGGCAATTCGTATCCCCCATCCATAAAGTATTATTATCCGGACTTACCCCGATCAATTCATTATTGTGTTTGTTGTTGACGGGAGATGGAAGCTTCTCGGCTTTGGACCAGGAACCATCGGGCTGAAGTGTGGCCATATATATGTCGCCGCAATTGGCTTCGCCTGAATAATTAGGTCCTACCAGGTCATCGTACCTGCGGAAGTACAGGAATTTACCATCGTGAGAAATAATAGGTTCGGAGTCTTCGTATTTGGAATTGACATTGGGACCCAGGTTCTCTTTTTTAAATTCCGTGGAATAGCCCGGCAGAATATTGATCGCGGGTGCTTTCTGGTAAACTGTGAATTTGTCTACGGCCAATGAAATTCCGTCGGATACGTTAATGCCGATTTTATTGTCATTCAGGGCCATATTCGGAGCGGAAAAAATCTTCGTGCCATTCACGAAAAATGAAGTAACCGTGCCCTTCTGCTCAACTTTTAATTTATTATAAGAACCCTTCAATTTTATAACACTCGAATAACTGTAATCCCAGTCTTTGAATGTTACGGCACGTCCTTTCTGGTTACCCCATATTGTATAAGCTCCATTGCCCGAAATCACAAAAAAATAGGAATTGGAAGTGTTTTGTCCGCATACAATCCCATAGGATTTATTATCCGGACCTTCTGTTTGCTTCAGCGTCACTTCGACGGCAAAATCTTTTTTAGGATCGAGGGCCATTCCCTTGGTAGCCATCACTCCCGACCGGATGATATAATTACCGTTCACAAAAAGATTTCGGCGATTGACTTTCCCTTCCCACCAGTCGTAACGGTTGTCGTCAAAATTATCGCTAAAAAGTATATCGGTCTGTGCAAAAACACCGGTTGAAAGCAACAGCAGCAAAGAGATAAAATGAATCTTTTTCATAAGAAATAATTGTCAAGCGGTTTGAAACGGCTACCAATATAAGAAGATAAAGCATTTTTAAGAATCAGGGAAAGAGAACTATGACAGCCCTGAGATGCATTCATACAGATTATGCCTGAGGGATTCGGTTACCCTTATTTCATTACCCAAAGATTCCTGCTATTTATTAGCCAAAAAATCTAAAAATAAGTTTAATTTTATATGAAATCAGCTGTTTTTTAAGGGGATAAAAATGATTTTAAATTGTTGATAACTCAAGCAACTCCGAACTGTTAATAACGTATAGAAAAGGATCAGGAACCCTCAAGTGCCATGAAGAAAGACTTATTTCAGCTGGAAAAAAATATTCTGAATAACTCCGCTACCGTGGCGGAGAAGGCAGATGTTTCGATGGAGGAGCTGAGGCAGGAATACGATTCTCTCCGCCAGCACTATTCCGAGCTGATCGATCAGTCAAAACTCATTACACGTGTCAGCGACAAACTCCAGAAAAAGCTGGATAAAGTAAATGGGGATCTGGAAGCAAGAAATGCTGAGCTGCAACAAACCATTGATGCCCTTACCAAAGCGAAAGCCAGTAAAAAAGCTACCACCATTGTATTGATACTTGCTGTGGTTCTGTTCCTTGTATCGGAAGGTTTCCTTGACCCCATTATTGATGTGTATGCCGGTGGTATTGCTATTGCCATGCTTGTAAAGGGAACGATTGCTCTTCTCCTGAAACCGGTAGAATCCTTTATTGAAAATCTGCTGATAAAGCAAAATCAAAACAAAGCTGTTAAGGCGCTGAGCGCTGCCTGAAAAATTTCAGCATTCCCTTCTCTCTCTCTTATTAACTCACAACTGCGGTTGATTTTTTCATAATCACTTCCTGCACGGACTTCTGCTCGATCTTGCTTTCCAGCCAGGATATAATGTCGAAGTAGATAAAAACCCTTTTTTCGTATTCGCTGCTCACCAATGGCAGTAGTTGCATCTTCAGCTTGGTAAAGCGGTCACGCATTTCGCTTTGATCCGCTTCGGCAGCTCTGTTAAGATTTTTCAGGAAGAGCAGAATGAACTTCTGAAAAAGATGCAGGTCGTCCTTCTTGAGCAGGAATCGGTATGTAGAAAGAATATAATAATTGATCACATCGTTGTTGCCAAGCTCATAATGACAGATGAGATTGATGATCCGCGCAAAGCAGTGCAGGTCTTCCCGTATATCTACCTGAGGAATATTGATGATCTTATTCAGCCATTTGATGGCTGTATGAAAATTACCGGCCCCAAAATAAAGACAGGCAATCTTGTAGTTCATGATCAGCGCTGAGTGTTTGTCGAGCATTTCGATAAGCTGCTGCACTTCTTCGGCCTTCTCCTGCACAATAAAGCTCACACCCTGATCGAACTGCCCTGTCATGAAGTATTTATTGATCTGGTGTATGTAATAATATTTTTTTAGTCTGATTTTAATATTCTCATTCAGGCTGATGTCTGCAATTTTATCGATGGACTGAAGTTTTTCGTTGGTATGAACAAACTCGTGGTATTTCAGAAGTTTGTTCTGCGCAATGAGCAGGCTATTCAGGCTTTTGATGTACGACTCCATGCTATGGCGTATCAGATCATCCGAACTTTCGAAAAGACTTACCAGCTTGGCAGCAAAGGTATATCCGTTCAGAAAATCCTGCACGAAGAAGTAGTAACCCACATATAGACGATAGAGGTGTATTTTCTCAATAACAGAAAGCTCTTCCTCTTTGTATTCGGGAATACTGCTTTTAAAAAACTCCTTGACGCTTCGAAAATCCGCTTCATCGCGGATAAAGCCGATGCGTGTGTAAAAGGAATTCAGCTTGATTTCCAGGTTCGAGAAATTATTGATGTTGCTGATCTGAGCATTGATGGTACGTGCTTCTGAAATGATCCTGTCTACCTTCGTAATATTGTCGTGGTCGATGGTCTGCATCAGAATGCTTTTCTCAAATTTGATAATCTCCAGCTGCAGCTCCAGGTTGTTGGAATTACTGGCTAATTTTTTGGCTTTGTTCAGGCATTTGATCCCCTGGCTATAAAGTCGTTTTTCAAAAAGTATCTGGGCAAAATCGATCTGTTCCCTGATCCTGATATCAGGTATCTTGGAAGCATTATATTGGCGGATGCATTGCAAGATCTTTTCGAACAGATATGCTTTGAGATTGGAAAGCTGCTCCGGCTTAATTGATTTTTCCCTTTTCAGCAGATTTTCCTCATCAAACTCCTCCTGGGCGCTCAGATAATCAAAAAGTATAAGGATTTTCTTATCCTCAACCTCTCCAGAACCTGCATTCATGACCTTAAAATACCTTTTTTCGTTCTTATTAAGGGATTTAATCAGTTCAAACAAACCTTTTGACTTTACTCTTGACACCGTAGTTATTTTTTATTAAAATATCAATTATTAAACAAATTTAAGCCTTTTATTGAAAATTTTCATTCTTGAAATTGTAATTATTTTAAAATAGGTATTTTATACTAATATCGTAATTATAATATATATAAAATATTGATTATTAATTAATTAATTAAAAATTATATACACTTCAAACCGTAATTTAAAAATAATTATTGCATATAGTAATAGTACAACAGAATATATTTGTACCCTGCCTCCTAAGAAAAGGCATATTTTGCATGAATCAGGAAAAAAGGAACGGTGCTGATATTCTTATCAGGTGTCTTGAAGAACAAGGTGTAGAATTTATTTTTGGATACTCCGGAGGAGCGGCTTTGCCCATTTTTGATGCGCTCTACAATTCAAAAATTAAATTGATACTGACCCGTCATGAGCAGGGTGCAACGCATATGGCAGACGGATATGCGAGAGCTACCGGAAAGCCGGGTGTTGTTCTGGTTACCAGCGGACCAGGCGCTACAAATACCATTACGGGCGCCATGACTGCCCAGATGGATTCTATTCCCATGATCATTTTAACCGGACAAACCATTACCAGCCTCTTGGGTATGGATGCCTTTCAGGAAGCGGATGTATTCGGAATTTCCATGCCTGTGCTTAAACACAATTATCTGGTAAGGAAAACAAAAGATATTCCCCGCATCGTCAGCGAGGCATTTTACATAAGCTCCAGCGGCCGTCCGGGACCCGTACTGATTGACCTTCCAAAAGATATCACCTCTGCTCCTTTTGAAGGAGAGATCAATAAAACCATTAATCTTCCGACCTATAAAGTACCTGCCCTGCCTTCCAAAGAAGACATTCAGAAAATGGCGGATCTGATTAACCGCTCCAAACGCCCGGTGCTTCTTGCCGGACATGGAGCACTCATTGCGGGGGCACATGCGGAGGTAAAAGCCCTGGCTGAAAAACTTCAGGCTCCGGTTACGACCACCTTGCTGGGCAAAGGCGCATTCCCGGAAACACATGAGCTTTCGTTGGGCATGCTGGGCATGTACGGAACAGCCTACGCCAACAAAGCAGCCATCGATTGCGACCTGATCATGTCGATCGGCAGCCGATGGGACGACCGCATTAACGGGAACCCGAAAAAATTCTGTGTGAACGCTAAAAAGCTTCATATCGATATCGATCCGGCAGAAATAGGTAAAATCGTTGTGCCTGATGCCTATGCCATCGGAGACGCAAAACTGATTCTGACAGAACTTCTTAAGCTTGTAAACCCTCTGCAGACCAAAGAGTGGCTGAGCAACATCCGCTCATTAAAGAAACAATATCCTCTTTCCTATAAAAAGGAAGGCGGCCTCAAAGCGCAGCATGTTATTGATGCGGTTTATAAAATCACAAAAGGAAACGCCGTTGTAAGCACCGATGTTGGACAGCATCAGATGTGGGCAGCTCAGTTCTTCCTGACCGATCAGCCAGATACCTGGCTTTCATCGGGCGGTGCCGGCACCATGGGTTTCGGTTTTCCAGCAGCCATCGGTGCACAATTGGGAAGACCCGACAAAACAGCGATCGCCATTGTAGGCGACGGCGGTTTTCAGATGACCCTGGCAGAGCTCTCCACAGCCGCTATTCATAAGCTTCCGCTGAAGATCCTGGTGATCGACAATAAATACCTGGGTATGGTGAGACAGTGGCAGGAATTTTTCCTGGAGAACAGGTATTCGGGAGTTGACATGGAAGGTAATCCCGATTTCGTAGCGCTTGCCGCTGCCTATGGAGTGAAAGGCTTTCATATCGGAAAGGCGGAAGATGTCGAATCCGTGTTGAAAAAAGCGATGGATTACAACGAAGGCCCCTGCCTGATCCATGCAGAAGTAGTAAAAGAAGACAATGTATATCCGATGATCCCTGCCGGACAATCGGCCGAAGAAATGATCATCGAGCCTCCTACCACCAAGCTGGAAATGCCGGAGGGGAGCACCTAGGATAAATTAGTATTGAGTATTGAGTATTGAGTAAAACAAAATTATTTTTTAAAATTAAAATTATGGAAACGCTTCATCAGATTTCAATGCATTTCATTCACAATCCTGGTATCGTAATCAGGGTTGCTCTTGTTCTTGAAAGAAGAGGATATACGATTATGTCCATGAACATCATTCCAGCGGTCGGAGATCACCATGCCGAAATGAGAATTGCTGCCAAAGGAAATCCCGCTAAGATGGAGCAGATCATCAAGCAGCTTTCCAAACTGATCGATGTCTACTACGTGGCAGAGATTGACGAAAAAAATATTATCCCGGCAGAGCCAAGACTTATGGCCATGCAGGCATAGGAAATCGAAACATATAGGAAATAAAAAGACCCGGCAAAGCCGGGTCTTTTTATTTCAGGTTAAGTATATTTTAAATTATCAATATAAAGGTATCTGCTTAAATTCTCTGGGGACATTCACCTCTTCCCATGCTCCAGTATAAGTCTTCCGTCTAACCTTTATAATTTCCACCACAATTCTATCACCCGGATCAAGCTGACCTAACTGGCTCATCAATCCATTCTCCTGATCATATGATTTAACGGCTTTGGCATTTTTTCCCTTCCTTATATAAGCCTTCCATTCGGTAATCTGGTAGTAGGAGTCTTCGGGGTTACTGGCTTTAAAATCCTTGTCAGCAATAGCTTTTACATTAATTACCCGAGTACTCTGTGCAGGAACTCCGACAATTTCATCATAAGATTGCCCGTTGACCTTTACTTCAAACTTAGGTAGAGGTATGGGCTTAACCCTGAATCTTTCTTCTCCGATATAATTTCCGTTACTGCTTACCTTAAGACTTACATTAGTACCAGAAGGCACTACAACAATAGCTCCTCTTTCCTGTCCTCTGATTACATTGGCGCCTTCAGCTATAATTGCCGGGTTGTATGAATTGCCTAAAGCCGGAACCTGCACATTCAATTTATTTCCGCAATTTCTGTAAAGTGCAGGCAGGGAACCTGTGCGTACTTCAATAACAGGCTTAGCCACCAGGTACTCTTCGGTTACTGTATACACCGTATCTTTTCCATCCGGCTTTTTCATTTTTATTTTTCCAGTCCACTTCTTTTTGGCATAACCCGATGGATCATAAGGACCGCCGGATGCCATAAATGAATAAGAACCTATGCCATCTTCGTTGACTTCAAGATTCCTGTTATCAACCGACATTTCAGGCTTGAGACTGGTCGAAGTTGCCGACATCACAATTTCCGCTTCGTATTTAGTGCCCGCCGGAACGATCTTACTGTTCGCCCTCACTACCGGCACCAGCTTGTTGAATTTATAATCCTTGGCATCAATACTATCGGCCAGTGCGCCCAGGGTCGTGGTTTCCATCATCCTTACCCTTGCTTCAAACTCGCTCAAAACAGCCAGTCCGGCCGCCAGCGGTGTTTGTCCGAAATTCAGCTGCGCAAAATCCTTATTCTTCTGATCCGCATTGTTCATAAACATAGGATCTTCCTTCCCATCAAGCGCTAATTTGGAATACTGAATGGGTGAGAGCTTGTTAATATACTGTACATAATCGTTCAGCTTTTTCTTCAGCTCATAGCCTTTGCCCTGTGACGGATCTGCACCTATCATCATTACCTCTACTTCGGTTTCTTCTTTTGCTCCCTTCAGATTTCCGTCTTCATCATAACCGCCGGTCTGGTCGATCAGCTTCTTTTTGATTGCATCAATGTAACTGATGATTTCACCGGTATGCTGACTTACGCTATTGGCATCATCGCGGAATTTTACATCTCTTGCGCTGTTACCCCTGTCTTTCACCGTCTGCGCTATATTCATCAGCTTTTCACGGTTATTTTTACCCTGAGTGTCAGAACTGCTTTCAAGACTTTCGTTCAGCGCCAGGAATTTAAAGATGACTGCCGAGCTTACCTGCAGGGCCAGTAATGCCGTCAAGACCAGGTACATCATACCGATCATTTTCTGACGTGGTGTTTCTTTTGAGCTTGCCATAATTGTACGATTTTTAGGGTTTATCATTCCAAAAAGCGGAGGGCCCTTCCTGCTTCTCTGAAAGCATAATACAGGATGCATCAAAAAGATACAGAGGAAGCAAAAATCAATTCAAAAAGGAGTATAAATCAACCAAAAACTGCTTAATTTCTTAAAATTCAAAGAAATTAATACATCCATTATTTTGGATATAAATACAAAAAAACCAAGCCTCTTATTTGATAGTTAATGGCTTATTTTTAAATTACTGATAAAAATCATTTCATAAAATGAAAAATCATCATAAAATCTTACTTATTATTTCAGGAATACTGATCGCCTGTCAAGGATGGGCCCAAGACAGTAAACTGCTTAAAGATGCCCTTGTCATGAGAGACAATAAGCTCATGAGCGTAGGGAAGGATGGGGCTCTGGCGCCTGTCGAAGAAGACAATATTGAGCTTGCCAATGGAATTGTAGTCATGAAAACCGGTGATTATAAACTTCCTACCGGACAAAAAATGAAGCTGAAAAACGGCGAAGTTCTGACGCTTAAAGGCCAGATGCTGCTGATGATGGATCAGATCGTTAACCTGGATGGTGTTATGATGAAAGATGGTAAAATGATGGTGGTAAAAGACGGAGCCCTGAGCCCTATGGATCAGGATACAGACCTCAGCAATGGAGATAAAGCCATGAAAGACGGGACCATTGCCAGAAAAGACGGTTCGACCATGATGTTGCGTGAAGGTGAAATGATGAACATGGACGGCTCCCTGATGAGAAGAAAAGACGAAATGATGAATATGGACGGAGTCACCATGAGAAATGGAAAGATGATGAAATACGACAACGGAAGGCTCATTCCTATGGATAAAGAAATTACTATGCCTGCTGGTAAAGTAGCTATGGATGGTACAGTGACTATGAAGGATGGGTCCAAAGTCGTGATGAAAGACGGGGATGTAATGAGCCAGAAAGGCGAACTGGCCGTAGCCAAATCCGACCTCCTTATGGACGGTCTTCTGAAAAGAGACGGTAAGGTAATGCAGCTGGACAAAGGAAAAATGAAAATGCTGGACAGCGAAATGAGCCTCGGCAACGGTGCAAAAGTATCGCCTGAAGGGTTTATGATGACGCCCGACAACAACAAAGTAGTTCTGAAAGAAGGCGATTTTGTTTCTATGCAGGGAGATGTAATGATGATGAAAGGATCCAAGCTGGACAATAAAGGTATGGAGTCAAGAGTATCGAACGACCACCTGATCTTTACCGGCGGAAAAATGATGATGGTAAAAGACGGAGAGCCACAGCCCTTCACAGCCGATATGACGATGCCGAACGGCAATAAAGTCATGAAGAACGGTCAGATTATGAAAAAAGACAACTCCAAATATGTGCTACGGGAAGGTGAAAAAGTAGACATGAACGGAGATGTGATCATCGACAAGGCCAAACTTGAGATGGATGAGAAAAACCACCTGGTCATGAAAAACGGTAAAATGATGGAGATCAAAAACGGCAAAGAAATGCCTATGATCAAAGAGGTACTGATGCCTAACTGGGATAAGGTGCTTGTAGATGGAACCATTGAAAAAAGCAATGGAACCAAATATGCCCTGAAAGAAGGGGAGCGTGTAAACATGGAAGGCGAAATGATGAGCAAGATCAACACCGGCTTTACACCGACCACCGCCACGGCTGCCGGCTCAGATTGCATCACCATGAAGAACGGCAAAATGTGCATGATCAAGGCAGGAAAAGAAATGCCTTTCGTGAAAGAGGTTGTTATGCCGAACGGCAGCAAGGTCATGACCAATGGTGCTGTTGTGCAAAAAGACGGAAAGATCGTTGTGCTGAAGGAAGGGGACAAAGTTGATATGGCAGGAAACCTGGCGATGAAAAAATAACCCGCTGCAAAGCAGCCTTACTAATTAAAAAGTCCCGGAGTAATTCCGGGACTTTTTAATTTCAGACCATACAAGATCCTCTTTAAGTAATCTCAGGAGACCTTTCCCTTTAACTCATTTATACCTGTATTTTTTCCTACCTGGTTAAATAGATGAGATGAAAGGACATAAAAAAAGCCTCCGGAGGCCGGAAGCTTTTTTATTATACAGTTATTATTACTGATTATTTCTTGAGGGTAAAACCGGCATCGCCGATCATATGGCCTTCGGTATAAACTTCTACTTTGTATGAACCGGGAGCGTAGACGCTG
>JBJMLY010000189.1:0-10118 GCA_045805025.1 Cytophagaceae bacterium
AAAGCCCTGGTCTGTCGAGGCCGGACGGATTTCTTTGGTTCCTTCCGCAGAAACATTCAACACTGAAAAAGCCAGGATCCATGCAAGAAAGAACTGAGCGCAATTCAAAAATTTAAAAGATCGGTACATAATTATTAATTATTCAGATTATTCTCTCCTGATATACTTCTTTATCAGGGATTGTATTTTTTCAAAATTCACTACTTCATTTCAATAAAAATGAGCTTATGCCGGCCAAACAATACCAGTTGCTTCATTTAGACTGCGGCCTCTGCTCCATCTTTCAATTGATACCCCCATAGCCTCATTAGTAACCCCCAAAAAATCAAAAGGTATCAGCCTCATTGAGACTGATACTTCAGATAAATGTCAATTAATAAAAGGAAAGACTAATGCTTCTTCTGACAGAGAGATATATCCTTATCCACTTCTTTGAATTGATGAAGATCAGAGACGTTAATATTCTGTGTACAGATTCCATAATTAGGAGCCTCCACAGAGAAATTATAATTTTTGCCTTCCGGAAGAATGATGATGTATTTTCCAGAAGAGCTGTTGGAGTTAAATACACCTATCACTTCATTGGTATTTACATCTGTTACTTTGATGGTGGCTTCCATTGGTTTCTGGCTCAGGGAATCATATACTATGCCTTTCACCACCAGTACCTGGGCGGCTTCTTTTTCAATATTGGCGTAGTAAATATCCTTATCTCCGTTTCCTTCTGGTCTGATAGAAGAAAAATAAATTCTTTTCGCATCAGCTGACCATGAAAAGTGTACATCGTCGTGTGCCGTGCTGATGGGATAACCCACATTTTCAGGTTCTGACCATGATTTTGTAGAATCCACAAAACGGGTGACAAAAACATCAAAGCCTCCCATGGTTTTATGCCCGTTAGAACTAAAATATAAGGTTTTCCCATCGGGATGCATATAAGGAGAATCCTCATCATAAGGAGTATTAATGGTTTTCCCGAGGTTCTGAGGCAAAGCCCATTGACCGTTTGATAATTTTTTTACCATATAGAGATCGGTACCGCCTATGCCGCCTTCCCGGTTGCTGACGAAATAGAGCACTCGTTGATCTTCACTGAGGCAGGCGCTTGGCTGATAGGCTCCGTTATTGATCTGTGCAGGGAGTTTGACTGGCCTGGACCAGGTTGTACCATGCAGATCGCTGAAATACAGTTCGCCAGGAGAAGTGCTGATAATATTCTCTTTGGCCTCATTCCTGTAAAGGATCAGTTTTTGCCCGTCAGCCGTCAATGAAATGCTGGCGTCGTGGCCATTGGTATTGATTCCCGAGCCCATCTTTACAGGGGCAGACCAGTGACCGGCCTTATCTTTATAGGAGATATAGATATCTTCGAAAAATTTTCCGTCGGAAGGATCTACCGCGCCTCCTGTTGTATTAGGTCTGTTGGAGGTAAAAATCAGTTCGTCTTCACTGGCTGAAATTACGGCCCCATATTCAGGATATTTCGAATTAACCATTTTTCCCAGGTTAATAATTTCTATCTGAATAGGATTGGCGACCAGTTGTTTTCCTGTTTCACACATCTTAACGTTGCGATCCATCTCTTTAATGATATCGCTGTGCATTTTCTTTTTAAGACCTGCTTTATAGATCTCATAATATTTAATCGCATCGTCAAAACGGTGTGAAAGATGATAAGCAGTGGCTATGTAAAAATTGAGCTTGAAAGGGAATTTATCGGGCGTTTGCAGGCACTTTTCCAGGTATGGGATCGCTTTGGATTCATTTCTTTCCTGCACATAACACACTCCGATCGGATAGGCATAATGAGGATCATCTTTATGAATACTATCCAGGCGAAGGTATTCCGGAAGAGCCTTATGGTATTGCCCAATGGTAAACATTTCATGGGCTTGCCCCTCAAGCTCAAGGATTTGCCTTTTACTTAATGTTTGGGAAACAGCAGAATTTACAAGGATAAAAAATAAAAAAATGCTGAAATTAATACGCTTACTGGATTCTTGAAAAAGCCTCATTTGTAAAAGCATTGGTTTTGTGTGGATATCAAAATTAGGAAAAAACTCATATAATCTAAAAATATTACGCCAATCTTTATTATGTAAGTTGATAAAATCACTTATTTTAGCGGTTTGAAAACTGTACAGCCGCGAAATATATCCATTTTGCAGTCGGTTACGTATATCACAGGTAAGAGCAAAAACAGGTCTATTAATCAATATATATCTAGAAATGAATCATTTCCGCCATATATTCTTTTTCAAATTCGTCATTGGATTGCTTTTTTTGCATTTTTTGAATGCAGGACAGCTCAGGGCTCAGGATATTCAATATTCGCAATTTTATAATGTACCCATGTACCAGAACCCTGCTTTTGCGGGCAGTGCTCATGCTTTGAGGGTAACAGGCCATCAGCGTCTTCAATGGCCTTCGCTGGATGCTAAATACAGCACTTCCCTGATCTCCGTGGACCACTTCTTCCATAATTTTAACAGCGGTGTGGGACTGATGGTACAAAAAGACTTTCAGGGTGCCAAAAATATCAGTTCGACCGAAGTACATGGTCTTTATTCTTACGAACTACCTGTAAGCCGTGAACTTACCGTAAGAGGCGGACTTGATCTTGGTTATGTTTCCAGATTCACCAACTATAATGTAACCGTACCTCAGCAGTTCAATAGCAACGGGCAAATTCCCGGCGCTCTTAACCCATACAGCGATCTCACCAAGACACATGGCTACGTGGATGTTTCTGCCGGCGGACTTGTTTACAGCAAACAATGGTGGGCAGGTATAGCAGCAGGCCATCTTGATTCACCCAACCAGTCGCCTATTAAATCGGCCCCAAGTCATTTACCCATGAAGTTTTCATTGACAGGAGGTTACAAAATCCCTCTGATCCATAAAAAATACATGGCCTATATGGAAGAAGAGACTGAGGTCAGCCTTACTCCTACTTTTCATTATAAGTCACAAGGCAAATCCGACCAGCTCGATTTAGGAGCCTATGTGAGATACAGCGAAATATTATTCGGTGCCTGGTATCGCGGCATTCCTGTTAAGCACTATAGAACTATCGCGGGAAGAAGGTTGCCCAATCCGGAATCCATTGTACTAATGGTAGGATGGAAATATCAAAGTATAAGCATTACCTATAGCTACGATGTAGTTATATCCCGTCTGGGTGGCTATAATCCCGGAGGCTCTCATGAACTTAATATTACCTGGGTACACCACAAACATAAAAAGAAACACAAGCCTATGAAGAGGCTGCCTTGCCCAAGCTTCCACTAATAACTAAGGAATAAGGATCAAGGAAATAGATTAAAGAAAAGCAACGGGAAATCGTTGCTTTTTTTGTTGCTACAACATTCTATTTATTAATAATCAATCACTTAAGTCTGATTTCGCTATTCTTATTCTGAATCTCTAATTTTTTTTATATTAAATGTTGTGACATTGATTGTAAGTACATATATTTACATATGAATTAAAACTAAACCAGACAACAGACAGATTATGAAAAACATTTTATCCTCAGGCATACTGGTCATTGTGGCCTTTCTTGCCTTCTCTTTCAACCAGGGCGCAGTGAATTACAAGGTAAATGCCGACAAAAGCACGATTACATGGACCGGAAAGAAAGTATCAGGTTCTCACACGGGAGCCGTGAAGATCAGCAGTGGTTCCATCTCAGTAAACGGAGATAAAGTGACGGCAGGCACATTCGATATCGATATGACCTCGATCAGCAATACGGACATGAGCGATGCTGGGTATCGCGAAAAGTTGGTGGGGCACCTCAAATCAGATGATTTCTTTGGTACTGAAAAATTTCCAAAGGCAACATTCGTGCTGAGCAGCGCTACTTCAAAAGGAAACGGAAATTACGATGTAACAGGCAAGCTGACCATCAAAGGTATTACCAATGATGTAACCTTCCCTGCTACCATCAAGGCCGATGGAAAATCACTGAATGCCACCGCGCAGATTACGGTAGACAGAACAAAATATGGAATTAAATACGGCTCAGGAAGTTTCTTTGATAACCTGGGTGATAAAGCGATCGACAACAACTTTACACTGGATGTAAAGCTGGTTGCTGCCAAGTAATCTTTTTAGTGTAGTAGGTTTAAGGTTGTTTAAGGGGACAGAAGAGGTTCTGTCCCCTTTTTTTATTTAAGCTGTTTTTTCAACACTTCCCAGACATTTTCAACAACGACCTTATACCCTTCCGCCGTTGGATGAACACCATCTCCCTGATTTAATTTCGATTCCCCGCCTACGCCCTTCAGAAAGAATGGTATCAATGGAATATCATTCTTTTCAGCGAGTTCGGGGAAAATTTTTCCGAACTCCTTCGTATAAGCCGCCCCCATGCTTGGAGGAATCTGCATGCCGGCCAGTATAATTATCGCTCCGGGTGAAATCGTTTTTACTTTATCGATGATCTGCTGCAGATTCTGGCGGGTAACTTTAACGTTGATGCCGCGAAGCCCGTCGTTAGCCCCCAGTTCCAGGATAAAAATGGCTACAGGTTCCTTAAGAACCCAATCCAGCCGGTTAATGCCGCCCGCTGTGGTCTCTCCGCTTAAGCCCGCATTCACAACTTTATACATTAACCCAAGTGAATCGATCTTCTTTTGCAAAAGAGCCGGATAAGCTTCCTGCATATCCACGCCATAACCTGCTGTAAGACTGTTGCCAAAACACATGATAACTTTCATACTGTCTTTTTGCTTTTCTACCGGAACAACTTTTTCGGAAATTTGATTACCAGAATCTGACTTTTTTTCTCCGCAGGCATATAACGTCAACATAAAAGTCAGGGCAATCCAGCTAAACGATCGTCTTCTCATAAATATTCTCCGGCAGATTTTTCCCCGGATTCTAAATTAAGTAAATTCCGTTTTCAAATACAATTATGGAAAATCCGGTATTGGAGGTTCAGAACCTGGGTAAGACTTACACGAGTGGAAATACCAGTCTGCAGGTTTTGAAAAATATTAATTTCCGGATTCCGGAAGGCAGCACATTTTCTATTGTCGGTCCCTCGGGCAGCGGCAAAACAACTCTTCTGGGTTTATCTGCCGGACTTGACAGAGCTTCAGAAGGTTCTGTTTTTCTGAATGGCATCAAGCTGAACGATCTCGGGGAAGACGAGCGCGCACGCGTCAGGAATGAATACGTTGGATTCATTTTCCAGAATTTTCAGCTTATTCCTACGCTTACTGCCCTGGAAAATGTAATGGTGCCCATGGAACTGAGAGGAGAGAAAAATATCCGAAAAAAATGCGAGGAACTGCTCGACCGCGTCGGACTGGCAGATAGACAACATCATTATCCGGCTCAGCTCTCGGGAGGAGAGCAGCAGAGAATCTCTCTGGCCAGGGCATTTTCCAACACACCTAAAATTCTTTTTGCGGACGAGCCAACGGGAAATCTGGATTCCGAAACCGGGCTGAAGATGACAGAACTGCTCTTTCGCCTGAACAAAGAAGCCGGCACGACGCTGGTACTCGTTACACACGATATGGAGCTTGCCCGTAAAACAGGACGCATCATCCGAATAAAAGGCGGAACCCTGATTTCAGACTCCGCTTCAGAACTCACCGCCTGATGAAAACAAGCTCAAAATTTTTATGGCTTTTTATCATGGCCTGGAGGGATGCGAGAAAAAACCGTCTACGCCTGCTCATGTTTGTTTCCTCCATCGTGCTGGGCATATCAGCCCTGGTAGGAATACGATCTTTCCGCGACGCCCTGGAAGTTCAGATTAACCAGGAAGCAAAAACATTGCTGGGAGCCGATCTGGTTATTAGCAGCGTACAGCCAATTACCGGGAATACAGAAAAATTTCTCGATTCCATCGGCAACCAGAAAGCCAGGGAAAGCAGCTTTGCTTCCATGGTATTCTTCCCCAAAACCGAAAATCTCAGACTCGCCAATGTCAGAGCCCTGGAAGGAGGTTTTCCTTTTTACGGGACTATTGAAACCACGCCTTCATCGGCCTTTAAAGAATTACAAAAAGGAAGGTATGCATTGGTTGATCAATCACTGCTCCTGCAGTTCAACGCCAGACCCGGAGACTCAATCAGGATCGGCGATCTTTATTTTACCATTACCGGACAGCTGGGAAAAATTCCAGGGCAGGCAGGGATTGCAGCGACCGTAGCTCCCGTCGTCTATATACCCTTTCAATACCTGGATCAGACAGGATTAAACCAAAAAGGAAGCCGCATCAATTACAAATTTTACTATCGGTTTAACCCGGGCACTGACGTAGCAGCACTCACCGAGTCGATCAAGCCAAGACTGGAAAAAGAAAAACTTAGTGCAGACACTTTATCCACCATCAAGGAACGAACCACCAATGCTTATGGAGACCTCAGCACTTATCTCAACCTTCTTGCTTTCGTTGCCTTGATTCTGGGCTGCCTTGGAGTAGCAAGCTCGGTGCATACGTATGTCAGGGAGAAGATCTCATCGGTGGCTATTCTGCGTTGCCTTGGAGTGAAAGGCTACGAAGCATTTATGATCTATCTGATCCAGATTAAAATTCTCGGACTGCTTGGTGCAACGATAGGTGTGATAGCCGGAGCATTGATTCAAATGATGCTACCGAGAATATTGGGAGATTTTCTGGTGCTGCAACCCGAATTTATGATCTCCTGGCCGGCTGTCTTCATCGGTTTGCTGACAGGCATATCCATGGCGGTTTTATTCGCCTTGCTTCCGCTGCTATCGGTACGGAAAATTTCACCGCTGCTCACACTCCGCTTTATCTATGAAAAAAATAATTCCTGGAAAGATCCTTTACAATGGCTGGCTTGCGTGCTTATTCTTTCTTTTGTTTTTGCCTTCGGATGGTACCAGACCGGAAGTTATAAGACATCGGCCATCTTTACGGGTGCCCTAAGCTTCGCTTTGCTGATCCTTGCCCTGATCGCCCTTTCAATCATGTGGCTGATAAAAAAAGTCATTCCTGCTGCTTCTCCCTACCCTATACGCCAGGGATTTGCTAACCTGTTCCGTCCCAACAACCAGACTGTTGTACTGGTAACTACAATTGGTATCGGCATCGCGATTATTGCAAGTCTGTATTTCGTCAAGAATATTCTGATCCATCAGCTCAGTATCAGCGAATCGGGAAAGGAACCGAACATGATTCTTTTCGATATTCAGCCTGAACAGAAAAATAACGTGGCGTCTTTTACCAGAGAAAGTCATTTACCAGTAATTCAGCTTGTACCTCTGGTAACCATGAGACTGGAAGATATTAAAGGAAAGTCCAGATCTGATTATGAAAAAGACACACTACATCCTATGCCTGAATGGATTTTCAACCGGGAATACAGAGTCACTTTCAGGGATACGCTTTCCGATACAGAGAAGCTGCTGGAAGGAAAAATAAACAGGCCTGTGCGTTCATTGGCCGATACTATTTTTATTTCCATAGATGAAGGCTATGCAAAAACAATTAAGGTAAAAATGGGAGATCCTCTCACTTTTAACGTACAGGGAATGCCTGTAAAAACTATTATAGGAAGCATCCGCAAAGTAAACTGGAGAAAAATACAGAGTAATTTCCTGATCGTTTTCCCTTCAGGCGTTCTTGAAAAAGCCCCTCAGTTCCACATCCTCACGACAAGAACTTCGGATGTGAAACAATCCGCGGCCTTTCAGCTTGCCCTTATTAAACGCTTCCCCAATGTTTCGGTGGTCGATCTCAGCTTTATCCTGAGTACAGTTAAAAAAATCCTGCAGCAGGTTTCGCTGGTCATAGAATTCATGGCATCATTCAGCATCATTACCGGTATTCTTGTGCTTGGCGGATCCATTATTTTGAGCCGCTACCAGAGAATGCAGGAAAGTGTGCTGTTAAGAACCCTTGGAGCAAGTGGAAAACAGATACTTACTATTAACTCGCTTGAATATTTTTTTCTGGGCAGCGTAGCCAGCCTTACGGGTATTGTGCTGGCCATGGCGGTCAGCTGGAGCTTTGCGAAATTTGCGCTGGAAGCGGAATTCAGCCTTGATATTCCGGCAGCCCTGATACTGTTCTTATCCGGGTCCCTGCTCACCACCCTGATCGGTATACTGAATAGCAGAAAAGTCTTAACGACAGCTCCGCTGGAAGTACTCAGAACAGAAGCGTGATCATTGCTTCTTAGGCTTCATATGAATATCCTTATTCATTTCTCCATATTCCTGGAGCTCGGTGAGATCTGTCGTAAAAACACAAGGCTCATAACCTTCAGCTTCAATCAGCACATTATAATCATTTCCTTCGCCTAACGTAATCAGGTACTTTCCGCTGGCATCTGAATTGAAGATCCCCAATAATTCTTTGGTGACTTTATCGGTTACTCTGATCTTTGTCTGCAAAGGCTTTGAAGTTATAGAGTCGGTCACCTGTCCTTTGAGAATCAGTGTTCCGGCCAGCTCTTCATGGATCACGGCATAATAAAGATCTTTATCTCCCATTCCTTCCGGACGAAGAGATGAGAAGTATACCCGCTTATTGTCTTCCGACCAGGAGAAATAAAGATCGTCGTGTGCTGTGTTAATTGGATACCCGACATTTTCCGGGATGGACCATTGCTTTTTGTCCTCGTTGAAATGAGTCACGAAAATATCATACCCTCCCATGCTTTTATGTCCGCTGGAACTAAAGTATAATGTGGTTCCATCGGGCTGAATGTAGGGAGAATCCTCATCGGCGGAAGTATTGATATCGGGCCCCAGATTTTTAGGGAGAGTCCAGGTTCCGTCGGCAAGTCTTTTAGCCACATAAATATCAGTACCTCCATACCCGCCTTCTCGATTGCTGGTAAAATAAAGTGTATTCTCATCCTGCGATAAACAGGCGCTTGGCTCCCATGCAGGAGAGTTAATGGTTTTAGGTAATGGCATTGCCTTGCTCCATTTTCCATTCTGAAGCTCACTGATATAGAGGTCGCCCGATTTTTCAAATCGGTAGATGATTAGTTTTTTTCCGCTGGGCGAAATAGAAACCGCTGCGTCGTGATCTGCTGTATTGATATTACTGCTCATCTGTACCGGACTGCTCCAGCCTGTATCCGAACGATAGGATATGTAGATGTCTTCAAAATACGTTCCTGCTTCGTCTTTCTGTCCTCCTGTTGTATTAGGCCTGTTAGAGGTAAAAATAATTTCTCCTTCATCCAGAGAAACAACAGGTCTGTAATCAGGATATTTTGAATTGATATTTTTGCTGATGTTGAATACTTCAATGGAAAGCCTTCTCTTCATAAGCTCTTTTCCATTGCCACACATTTCAATAAGCCTGTTCACATTACCGACAATTCTTTTGGCATTTTTATCGGTCGATTTTTTGAGTACATCCCTGTAACGGCCATAGTAGCGTATCGCCTCATCAAACCGATGGCAGAGATGATAGGTTCTGCCAGCATAATAATTGAGAACAGCAGGAAGGCTGGAAGATCTTTTAAGGCAAAGCTCTATATAAGGCAGCGCTTTCCGGTTGAGGTCATTATTCACATAACAGACCGCCAGCGGGTAATTGTATTTCCCTGTCTTGGGATTCATACTGTCTAGCTTTTCGTAAAGATGCTGCGCCAGCAGGAAATCATTCTTTTCATAAGCGGTCTTTGCTTCGGCCTCTTTTTTAGCAAGCACCTTGGGATCAACCGGCTTAGGCTTCTGAGGAACCTGGGCATTGACTACAAATGCCGCAAACAAAAAGATCAGGAATAAATATCTTGAAGTAAGCATGAGAAGTTAAAGGGTAGTAAACAAAAAAGGTTATCATTTCAGACCGAAAATAATGATAACCTTTTAAAGAAAAAAACTGAGAGCTAAAGCTCTCAGTTTTGGGTAAACTTACTTAGAATCCAAACTTTCCATCGCTTGTTCTTTTATACCTCGATGACTTAAAGCGCGTATTTGAATTAAGAGCATTCAAATAGGCCTGCTGGCTCTTTTTATACTTTACGCTTGATGCTTTATTGGCCTTTTTAGCCCTTACAGCATTGGCAAGACTTTTATCCAGCATAACATTATCCACTTTATCATAAGCCTTGGCGCTATTATGATATTTATTGGATTTGTAAGAAGCCTTTACAAGTTTGTTTGTT
>JBJMLY010000190.1:0-8196 GCA_045805025.1 Cytophagaceae bacterium
ATTAAATACTCAGCCCGCGATTCCATCAGGATGGATGTGGTCAAAAAAATCGTCTACCTATATGGAGACGCGAGCATTAACTATGGAACCATTACACTGCATGCCGGCCTGGTCAGTATTGATTGGCAGAATTCCATTATGGCCGCGACACCTTTAATAGACAGCACCGGCAAACGAACAGGTACACCTGTTTTCGAAGACGGCCCTGAAAAATACGAGGTAGACACGATCAAGTACAACTTTAAAACCCGCAAAGCATATATCGCTGGCATCGTAACCAAGCAGGGCGAAGGGTACATTACAGGAGGACCCGGAAAAAAGACGGAGGACGCTATGTATATCAACCGCGCTACCTACACAACCTGCAATCTGCGTCATCCGCACTTTTACATCAAAGCCAGAAAATTAAAAGTAATTCCCGACGACAAAGTAGTTTCGGGACCCTTTAACCTGGTGGTGAGCGATGTGCCTACTCCCCTTGGCTTTTTCCTGGGATTTTTTCCTATGCCGCGCAAAGAGAAATCGGGCATCATATTCCCTACCTTCGGGGCCACGACTCAGAGGGGATTCTTCCTGAGCCAGGGCGGCTATTACTGGGCTGTGAACGACTACCTGGGCATCAAGGCCGTGGGCGACGGCTATGGCAACGGCAGCTGGAGAATAAGCACTATTTTTGATTACAAAAAAAGGTACGCCTACTCCGGAAAATTAAGCATCAACTCGAGCCGGATCAAAAACAGCTTCAACGAAAATGAAAATTTCAACCGCGATTTCAATGTTCAATGGCAGCACGCTTCGGTGACGAGAAACAACAGCAACTTCACCGCCAACGTCAACGCGGGAACTCAGAAATATTTTACCAACAATTCGTTTTATCCGACCACTTTGCAAAGCAATGCTTTTACCTCCAGCATACAATATTATAAGAGCTTCGGCTCCCTGTTTACACTTACCGTGGCGGCAAGACAGGATCAGAACATCAGGGCCAAACAGATGGTTATGAACTTTACGCTGCCGGAGGTGAATTTTTCCATGAACAGGGTTTATCCTTTCCGGACCAAGCTGAGCACCGGACAGAAATGGTATGAAAAGATCAATGTCGCTTATAACCTGACTTCAAAATACCAGGCAACCAACCTTCCCTTTACTTATGGATTTGTCCGCAGCAATTTTGCAACTCCTGAAGATACTATCAATCTGTCCGGTTATAATGCAGAAGGCGTATCTATTCCTAACTTCAGTTTTATCAATGCAGTAGGAAAAACCATTCAACATGGCATGGCCGGGGCCAAGCATACCATTCCGATCCAGACCAGCATGAAAGTGCTGAAGTATTTTAACCTTAACCCTTCCTTTACCTACAACGAATACTGGTACGACAGAAAGCTGAAATACAGCTTTGATACGGCTGCTAACCGATTATTGGTTTCCGATCAGCCTCGTCCTTCTTTTAACAGAACGTCTGACTATAACTTCTCAGCCAACCTTACAACCAGCGTCTATGGCAGGTATGATTTTAAGGGACGAATTATCCGGGGAATTCTTCATACGATCAGGCCTTCTTTAAATTATAGTTTTCATCCTGATTTTTCAAAAACCCGACCGATCTCAACAACGCAACCAAATTCCAATACTAATATTACCCGCCTGCAAACAAACACTCTTTACTACCAAGAACAATATTGGCCTGCGTATTCCAACTTTAGCGGTTTTTTCTATGGAGGACCTACAGCAGGCAAATTAAACAGCGTTGGATTTAACATCACAAATACCATGGAAGCAAAAGTGCGCAACAGAAAAGATACGGCAAACCCTGTTAAAAAAATCAAGCTGATCGACAACCTGAGTGCGGCAGGTGCCTATAATTTTGCGGCTGACTCCTTTAACTTTTCCATGATCAATATTAATATGCGTACCACGCTACTGGGCAGACTTAATATTACGGTGAATTCGACTTACGATCCTTACCATTACCGATTCGACAGTCTGGGAACTGCATCTTTCAACCTCGGCACTATTTATCAAACGAGGGTAGATAAAGAATATAAAAACAAACCGACGGGATCTGACAGTCATTTGTATAAGGGAAGCCAGATCTTCAATATCAACCTGAGCCTGGACCTGACACCGAAAAAGAAAAATTTGGGCCCGAATGTCAGTCCGCAGCAACGGAATTTTATGAATGCCAACCCAAACCTGTACCTGGATTTTACACTTCCGTGGACTCTTACACTGAATTACGTGTATAATTACAATCGATTAGGATTCAATAAATCCAACACGTCTCAATCACTCGCTTTCAACGGAGATGTAAGACTTACCGAAAAATGGAAAGTGGCTTTTACCTCGGGATATGATTTCGTGAACCAGGGACTTTCCTATACGACTCTTTCCATCAACCGCGATCTGCATTGCTGGCAAATGTCTTTCACGGTCGTTCCCTTCGGACTCAGACAATCCTACTTCTTTACCCTGAGCGCCAAGTCTACCATTCTGCAGGATCTTAAGCTAAACAAGAGAAGTCCTGCATATATTGGGCAGCCGTTTTAGTGCTGTGTGCTCAATGCTCAGGAAGAGTTGATTTGCTCGTGATTTGATAGCTTTTGCTATTTGCTTGGAGAGGCAAAACGATAAAATGTTCCGAGCGGCAGTTTCTTGGCAAACTTATCTTCCAGAAAGAGCTCTCCAAATTCAGCGTCTTTATTTTTCCCAAAGATCGACTGCACAAGGCTTTCAAGGATCAGCGCGGAAAAGCCGATGGAATACATATTGAGAATAAAAAAATGATCTTTCTCGTCCAGCAAGTCTTTGCAGAGTTTAAGCATGGGATTAAGATGCTCGTCGATCAGCCATTTCTCTCCGTTGGCTCCGCGCCCGTAGGCAGGAGGATCGAGAATAATGCCCTGGTATTTATTGCCTCTTCTTACTTCCCGCTGCACAAACTTCATCGCATCTTCCACTACCCAGCGAATATTTTTTTGTCCGGAAGCTTCCATATTCTCCTTGGCCCAGCTGATCACCTGTTTGACAGAATCCACGTGAGAGACGTCGGCGCCGGCTGCTTTAGCAGCCAGGGAAGCGCCGCCTGTGTAAGCAAAAAGATTTAATACCTTGGGATGGGGATTTGACAAGGCTTTAGTTTGCTTATAGATATATTCCCAGTTGGCAGCCTGCTCAGGAAAAATCCCCACGTGCTTAAACGATGAAAGTCCGAGTCTGAACTTCAGATGCATGGACTTACTCTTATATTCCATGAACCATTGGGAAGGCTTACCTTCTTTGGAATACCATTCACCTCTTTCCTGTTCTTTCGCCCCTTCTTTCTTAAAGACAGAATCCGAAAGGCGCTCCCATTCTTTATCAGAGAGCGATGCATCCCAAACCGCCTGGGGTTCCGGCCTGGAAAGCACTATTTTTCCAAATTTTTCCAGTTTTTTATAACCTCCGGAGTCTAATAATTCGTATTCATCTAAATATTCGGGTTTGATTATCAACATGAGGCCTGTTTGTAACTATTTAAAGATTAAATTTATATTATTCTATAATTTGCTTATTATTACCCCGTTATGAATAGCCTGGCTCTGAAAAAAATCAAACGTTCTAAATTTTTCAGGTACCGATTTGTGATACTGGCATCCGTTGTCGTCATGAGTCTTATCACAGGTACGCTTTTTTTCGCTTTCAACTCCGGCAATGAATCCGCCATCAGCAACAAAGACTATATTTATAACACATGGAAAGTGCAAAAATTTTATCAAAACGGCAAACTGGTTATTAATAATAAGAAGTATAAAGACCGCTTGCTGCGCGTTAATAAAAACGGGACCGCCGAATGGCTCAGTGAGGGCGGCAAACTGACACTCTCCTTTCGTATCAGTGCTGACGGCAGTCAGATCTTTCTGGACAATGGATTTTCCGTTGAAGACATCGAGACCATCTTCGAGCTCAAAAAAGACCGTCTGCGTTTTGGCAAAAGAAACATCATCGCCCAGTACGAGTATGTAATGGTGCCGGCTGAATAGTTTTGAATTTTGAGTGCTGAGTTTTGAGTGAGAGCAACCGATAAATTCTTAAATAAAAACCCCAACTAAATGGTTGGGGTTTTTATTTTTTTGCCAATTGTCAACTACTCTCCCTTTCCCACCCAGCTTTTCACATCTTCAATAGTCGGGTTTGCGATCTCGAGTTTGGCTTTCTTTCTCGCTCCGCAGAGATCATTAAACAGTTTGTTCGGATTGGCGGATTGCAGCTGATCGATCGTGACAAATCCCATTTTCTGGATAAGAGGTATAAACTCCTTCGCAATGCCGAGAGCCATATATTCCTCATCGCTTGCGACGTCCGTCTTTTTCTCCGGCCTCATCTGAGGGAAGAAAATCACATCCTGTATGGAATTTGAATTGGTCATCACCATGCATAGCCTGTCGATGCCGATACCAAGGCCGGCTGTAGGAGGCATGCCATATTCCAGCGCGCGCAGGAAGTCTTCGTCGAGCATCATCGCCTCGGAGTCTCCTCTCTTTCCAAGCTCCAGCTGATCTTCAAAACGCTTCCTCTGATCGATCGGGTCGTTCAGCTCAGAAAATGAATTACAGATCTCTTTTCCGTTACAGATGGCTTCGAATCTTTCTACCAGTCCTTCCTTGCTTCTATGGCGCTTAGCCAGCGGGGACATTTCTACCGGATAATCGGTGATAAAGGTAGGCTGGATCAGGAATGGCTCGCATTTCGCTCCGAAGATCTCATCGATGATCTTTCCTTTACCCATCGTCGGATCCACCGGTACATTAATATCTTTAGCTACTTTTCTTAAACCGTCTTCGTTCAGTCCGGTAATATCGATGCCGGTAAAATGTTTGATGGCCTCAAACATGGTATAGCGCTTCCATGGTCTCTGGAAGTTGATGGTGTGCTCGCCCACCCGCACTTCGGTCGTGCCGTGCAGGTCCATCGCCACCTTTTCGATCATCTCCTCGACCAGGTCCATCATCCAGAAATAATCTTTGTAAGCGACATAAAGCTCTATCTGCGTGAACTCCGGGTTGTGAAATCTTGACATCCCTTCGTTCCTGAAGTCTTTTGAAAATTCATACACTCCGTCGAAGCCTCCTACGATCAGTCTTTTCAGGTAGAGCTCATTGGCAATACGCATATACAGCTTCATATCGAGCGTATTGTGGTGCGTGGTAAAAGGACGTGCGGCTGCCCCACCATACATGGGCTGCAGGATCGGTGTTTCCACTTCGAGGTACCCTTTCTCATTCAGGTATTCTCTCATGGAATTGGTAAGCCTGGTACGTTTGATAAACGTATCGCGCACTTCAGGATTCACGATCAGATCCACATACCGCTGTCGGTAGCGTTGCTCGGGGTCTGAAAAAGAATCGTAGGTAACTTTATTTCCCTGCTCATCTTCGGCCTCTTTTACCACCGGCAGCGGTTTGAGCGCTTTGGTTAAAAGTTTCAGTTCTTTAACATGGATGGAAATCTCTCCGGTCTGCGTCGTAAATACATATCCTTTGACACCGATAATATCGCCGATATCAAAAAGCTTTTTAAATACAGTATTGTAAAGGTCTTTATTTTCGCCAGGGCAAATGTCATCGCGGCGGATATAGATCTGAATTCTTCCGGTAGTGTCCTGAAGTTCCACAAAGGACGCGGAGCCCATTACGCGGATACCCATGATGCGGCCCGCGATCGAAACATTCTTATAATCTGTTTTACGCTTTTCGTAATTCTGCAGAATATCTTTGGCTGTTACATCCACTACGAATGGTTCTGATGGATAGGGATTCACCGACATTTTCAATAATTCTTCCCTCTTCTGACGGCGAATGATCTCTTGTTCACTTAAATGCATAATTCCAATTAAAATAGTAATCAGTAAAAATAAGTAATATTTTGAATTTTGGATTGAATTTTGAAGAGAAACAATCAGTAATATCTGACGTTATAAGCAAAACCGTACTTGCCAGACCTATGAAGAAAATTAAAATCCTTACCGTTGTCCTCCTTATGCTCGCCACTATTTCCTATTCGCAGGTCGGGCAGGTATTCCCTGACTTGAGCGGGAAAACCCTCTTGAATCAAATGGTTACGCTTCCCAAGGACAGCAAAGGCAAGATGACCCTGATCGGTATTTCGTATTCCCAGAAATCGGAAGATGAACTGACAACCTGGTTTCAGCCTCTCTATACCAACTTTATTGAGGAAACGAAGGGTAATCTTTTTCCCGACGACAATTATGACATTAACATCTACATCGTTCCTATGCTGGTCGGTATTAACAAAGGAAGAGGAGATCAGCTCCGGAATTATTTAAAATCGCAGCTTGACCCCGAGCTTCAGAAGTATGTACTGATCTATGAAGGCGAACTTAAGCCCTATAAAGACGCCTTAAAATTCGGAGCAAAGGATGCCCCTTATTTCTATCTATTGGATGAACAAGGAAAAATTGTGTACCAGACTTCCGGCGCCTACACCAACGATAAGCTCGAAAAAATTATTGGAGAGCTGGATAAGGAGGAGTAGTGCTTAGTGCTCTGTGCACAGTGCTTAGATTATGTTTTAGTCATTCTTCATCTTCTCATTATCCTCAATCTGATTATTAAGATTAAATTTCTCATTTCTTCTTATTCGTACATCTTAACGTATCGTACTCTGCTCCTTCTTCCAAAGTACTAAGCACTGTGCACAAAGCACCATTATACCCGAAATCCCTCCTAATTGTTCACCTCTCAACCCTCTGTAATTCTGAGCCTTGCCTGTACCGGCCGAACTAAACTTTTCCGGAAAACATTATAAGACCTAACACAGCAATCAGAATTTAACCATAACTAACCAGTCTTACACATGAGAAAAATCAGAGGATTTGTGAAGATGCTGCCTTTGGCGGCCGTGATAAGTATATCAGCCTGCAAGAAAGATAATATAACACCGACCCCAGCGGCTGCATCGAATAGTTCGTCAACGGTAAGCACCGCACCGGCAAATTCAAATTACAGCAATCCGGTTGTACCGGCTCCTTCCGCTCCGGCGGACCAAAGCAATACTGGAAATGCTTCTGTACCGAATACAGCTCCGTCGGGTTCTGCAGGAACTTCAACCGCAACGCCGGCAGCAAAAACAAGCTTTATGTCTGTTACCGGGGTGCCTGTTTATAAAACTGCGGGAAGCAATGCTTTCTTCTATCAGACTGAAATGACCATCGATGCAGATGGAGCTTACAAAGCATACAACGAAAACAGCGATGTCGCACTTTGTCCTCTGTCGATGGGCGGTGTGCCCGGAAACTGGTGGGCCTTGGTCACCGATGCCAACGGAGATCCGGTCAAACAAGGACCGAACGATCCGGCTCCCGGATATTACATATGTATGACTTCCCTGGAAGATCCATCCATCCCCGCCACAGATCCGCACCGATATGTCGATGCCTTAACCACTCCGTATGTTGTGCTTCCGCCACAGCTGAAGCAGGCAGGAGGTGCAAACCTTGGAGACTTCGGAGCGATCTATAATTCACACAACGGCAAACTTACCTATGTAATCTTTGCCGACGAAGGACCATCCACCCATATTGGTGAAGCATCGGTGAATGCAGCGCATAACGTAGGCCTGGAGCTCGTAAATAAAGCGGGAGGTTCGGACAATGGAATCACCTACATCGTCTTCCCGGGTTCAGGAAACGGTTCAAAAAGAAGTGTGGAAGAGATCAATGCGCAGGGTTCAGCACTGCTTTCGCAGTGGGGCGGAGCAGAAAAATTAAAAAATATATTTAACTGATTTTCTCAGGAAGCACGAGCCTTTCAGGCTACGTGCTTCCTGTTTATTCAAGACGGCAATGAGAACAGAGGGAACTAAAAATTTCCTGATGGACTTATTTAAGTCTCTGTTTCATTTTCCAAAATTTTAACCACTACAAGCTATGAGAAAAATCACAAGAATTTTGGGCAGCCTTTCCATGGCTGCAGTCCTTTCGGTTTCGTCGTGCAAGAAAGAAGACGTAAAACCCACAGCTATTGCGGCCACCAAACCCACTGCCGATACCGCCAGCAGCAAGCCGTCTACGGGTACTACAACACCTTCAACAGGAACAACAAAACCGTCTACAGGTACTACGACGCCTTCAACAGGAACAACAAAGCCATCGACAGGTACTACGACGCCTTCAACAGGAACAACGAAGCCATCGAC
>JBJMLY010000191.1:0-1785 GCA_045805025.1 Cytophagaceae bacterium
AAGCTTCCCTATTCGATTTCCATACCGATCGCCCTGCAGCATCCGGTTTGTAATTTCTTTTTCCCTTTTTGTGTAAATCGGGATGATTCACGGTAGTTCCATTGTCGGCTGCTACTTCCATCATTGATTTGCCGGTTTTTACGGACCTGTCATTATCCGTGATATCTTTTTCAGTCGCGAATTCATCTCTGTGTTTCACCAGGATCCAGGAACGTTCACCTCTTCCTTTCATTTCAAATAATGCAAATTCTCCTTTTAACTTTTTGCCATACATTTTGAATTTCAGGCTGCCACTATACAACTGTTTTATTAATAGTTTTTCCTGTTCTTTCCTGCTTAGGCCTTCTGATCCGAGCGGTTCATAATAACCCTCGTCCCAAACGATCACTGTACCACCGCCGTAATTACCTTCAGGAATAACACCTTCGAAAGTTCTGTAGTCATAAGGGTGGTCTTCCACCATCATAGCAAGACGTTTATCCTGTGGATTCATGGAAGGTCCCTTGGGCACCGCCCAGCTTTTTAATACACCCTGCATTTCCAATCGGAAATCGTAGTGAAGATGAGAAGCGTCGTGTTTCTGAACGACAAAACGCAGATGGGTCTTTGAAGATTTTTCTGCTCCTTCCGGTTCGGGTGTTTCTTCAAACCGGCGTTTCTGCTTGTAAAGAGAAAGACTCATAACCTGATACCGTAAATTTTATGCCACTGAGGAAGCTGCGAGTTGCCAGTTGCGAGCTGCGAGAAAGTTCACTTCAACACAACAAGTCGTCAAATGAATTGGCATATTAACTACATGATACGAGTGACAATTATGTTCGCGGGGTCAATCTCGCAGCTCGCAGCTCGCAACTCGAAGCTTTCCCTGCTTGGCATGAAATTGTTACAACTCCTTATCCCATTTAATCATTTAAAAAATCAAGATCATGGCAATCAGAAAAGACGGCAGCCAACTCAGCCCCAATGATGAAAGAAGTTCTGGTCTTTCGCGCGAGGGAGATTTGTCGCAAACAGGCAGAGCCAACGACGAGGAAAATATGGATACAAAAAATGTTTCCAGCAACCAGGAAGAAGGTGATGAAGATTATGACGACGAAGAATTAGCAGAAGAAGATTTTGACGTGGATGAGGATGATGTTGACGATGACGAAGAAGCCGACGATGACGTTGAATAACGTTCTCATAAAAATGTCCCGCATGGCGGGACATTTTTATGAAGCAGCGAGCTGCCAGCTTCCTCAGGCTCTTTTCCTCTTGGGCGCTGTATCCAAACTCTGTTTCAATACTTCCATCAGATCTTTCACTGTGGCTGTGGCTTTCTTTGGTTCCGCAATATGAATATCCTTTCCTGCTGCTTTCGCCTTAATCACTTTTTTCAGTTCTGCTATGTAAGTATCCTTAAATTCTTCAGGTTTGAATTTATCGGTAAGTTGCTGAATGAGTTTTGTGGCGAGTTGTACTTCCTTTGGAGAAATTCTTTCGCCTTTTGCTTTTTCTACCTCCGGCACTTCCCTGATCTCATCTACATAACGCATCTGGTTTAACAGCAACACGCCATTGTAAGCCTTGAGCGCACAAACATGAACGCGGTTACGCATCATGAACTCTGCAAGACCAATCGTTTTAGTTTCCTCGAGTGCTTTAATGAGAAGATGGTAAGATTTATCTGCTCCTTTATCGGGAACGAGGTAGTAAGGCTTTTCGTAAAAGATCGGGTCAATTTCCTCTTCTTTTACAAATTGAACGATGTCAATCGTTTTAGATTTCTCAGGACTCGCCTTCTTG